>NZ_JBEXWB010000309.1:0-7680 GCF_040629645.1 Streptomyces sp. NPDC005899
ACCGGCACCCGGGCGGCCGCCTGAGTGTGCCTCGCCCCTACAACTCCTTCACGCGGATGTCGCGGTACGAGATCACGTCCGTGGTGCTGTGGACCTGGAGCCCCACGTAGCCGGAGGCGTAGCGCCGGCCGTCGGTGCCGGGGTCGTCGTCCCGCGGCGGCTGGAAGAGCTGACCGCCGTCGTTGTCGAACTCGTTGATCAGGACGCCGTTGCGGAGGACGGAGTAGTGCTGGCCGACCACCCGGATCTCGTAGTCGTTCCAGGTGCCCTTGGGCGTGACCCCGGCGCCGCCGAGACCGACCCGGTCGAAGCCGTAGAGGGAGCCCGTCTTGTACATGTCGCCGTCGGGCCGGTCGTTGACCTGGATCTCGTGGCCGTACTTGATGGCGACCCACTCCGGGCGTGACTCCTCCGGGTGGTCGTGGACGTTCGGGAAGCGGACGAAGACTCCGCCGTTGGCGTTGCCCGCGCCGGGAGCGTCGTCCCGCCACTGGAGCCGCAGCGAGAAGTCCCCGTACTGCCGCGCCGGGAACCACAGCATGCCCATGCCGTCCACGGTGGCCGAGCTGGTGATCGCGCCCTCCTCCTCGTCGAGGGTGAACTTCCCCCCGCCGACCTGCTCCCACCCGGCGAGGGAGCCGGCCGTGCCGTCGAAGAGCTTGCGGTAGCCCTCGTCCTGGCCCGGGCGGCCGATGCCGGACTGCTTGGCCGCCCTGTAGATCCTCCTGTGCTCACGGGCGTCGATGACGCCGTCGCGCAGCAGCCTGTCCAGGACCGTGTCGACGTGCTTGAGGAACAGGGCGTGCGAGGACCAGTCCTTCTCGTCCTCGATCAGCTCGTTGACCGTGCAGCGGTTGCCGGTCAGCCGGTTGGGGACGCCGGTGTCGACCGTCCCGACGATGACCGTGAGCCGCTCGTCGTACTCGGGGCAGTCGGGCGCCGGGACACCCCCGCTCTCGGCGACGGTGAACGAGGCGCGTTTCGCCTCGGAGGTGTTGCCCGCCTTGTCCGTGGCCCGGTGGGCGAAGGTGTGGCGGCCGACGCGGTCGACGATGACGGGGGAGGAGTAGGCCAGGTACGGGCCGCCGTCGAGGGAGTACTCGACCTTGTCGACACCCGAGTCGGCGTCGGTGGCGGTGACGGTGGCCTCGGCGCCGGTGATGAACGCGCCGTCCGAGTTCTTGTCGCCCGTCACCGCCACGGACGTCACGGGCGGTGTCCTGTCCTGCGACGGGGGCTCCACGACGGTGAAGCCGACGGACTTCTCCGCCGCGGCGTTGCCCGCCTTGTCGGTGGCGCGGTAGCGGACGGTGTGCGCGCCCACCTCGTGCACCATCACCGGCGCGGTGTACGCCTGCCAGGCACCGTCGGCCCCGAGGGCGTACTCGACGGTGCCGACGCCGGAGCCGGTGTCGGACGCGGTCACCGTGACGGTGGCCATGCCGAGATAGGCCCCCGCGTCGTCCTTCTCGCCCGAGACGGTCGCCGACGTCTCCGGCGGGGTCCCGTCGTCCGTGGGTGGCGCCGCGACGGTGAAGTCGACGGACTTCTCCGCAGCCGCGTTGCCCGCCTTGTCGGTGGCGCGGTAGCGGACGGTGTGCGCGCCCACCCCGTTCACCACGACCGGCGCGGTGTAGGGCTGCCAGGCACCGTCGGCCCCGAGGGCGTACTCGACGGTGCCGACGCCCGAGTCCGCGTCGGTCGCCGACACGGTGACGGTGGCCTGGCCGACGTAGGCGCCGTCCGCGTTCCTGTCGCCGTCCACCGTCGCGGAGGTCCCGGGAGCGGTGGTGTCCTCGCCGCCACCACCTCCCTCGGTCACCGTGAGGATGCCCTGCATCGACCCGTGGCCCGGGATCGTGCAGTGGTAGAAGTACCGGCCGGGCGTGAGGGTGACCTCGACGCTGTGCCTGCCGCCCGCGCTGTCGCCGGGGTTGGCCAGGATGTTCACCTGGACGTCGCTGTTGTACTCGGGGTCGGAGACGCCGAAGGTCAGCGTGTGGGGCATGCCCGTCGTGTTGCCCGTGGCCGCGCTGTTCTCGAAGACGATGGTCGCGGCGCCCGCCACGGCGGTCTTCGGCGCCGACAGGTAGTGGTCGATGGGATCACCGGCGGTCCAGTCGAGGACCTGGCCGGCCGCGGCGCCAGCCCCGTCGTCCTCGCGTCCGTAGGCTGCCGTCGACGTCAGCCCGAGGACCGTCAGGAACGAACCGAGCAGGGCGAGCCACACCCTGACGGGCCGGTACCGCCGCCGCGGGAGGAGCGATGGGTGCCTCACTGCGCTGCCGCCTTCCGTGCCAGGTCCGCGACGGCCGGGGTCGGGCCGCCGCCCTTGTACGTCACGCGCCAGAGCGCGGACTTGGAGTCGGAGGTGAAGAAGCCGCGCCCGTAGTCCAGGACGTACAGGGACCCGTCCGGGGCGAACTTCCAGTCCATGAGGTTGCGGATGCCGTCCGCGCCGACCGGGACGATCTTCTTGAGGGACTCGGCGTGGGTGGGGAGCCCGCCCTTGCCGACCGTCCTCGGGTCGGTGAGCACGGCGTGGCGCGGCTGGGTGTCGTCGTAGAAGTCACCCACGAACCACTTGCCGTCCCAGTACGAGGGCCACTTGGCGGTGCTGCCGCTCGCGGCGTCGTACCGGTAGACCGGGCCGTTCATCGTGGCCTGGCCACCGCCCTTGAGCCAGGGCAGGAGCTCCTTCTGGTCGCCGATCCTGTAGCTCGGGACGCCGTTCGCGTCGCGCGGGTAGTCGACGCCGCCTCCCTGGGGCGAGTACCAGATGGTGTTGCCGGTCACCGGCGGCAGGTCGACCAGACCGTCGTTGTTCGGCGACTCGTTCTTCGGCGCGTCGCAGTCGTACCAGTCCAGGGGCTTGGACGGGTCCGGCAGATTCCGGTCGCGGTAGGGCTGCTTGTTGCCCATGCAGTAGGGCCAGCCGTGGTTGCCCGCCTTGGTGATCGCCGCGAACGTGTCGTACTTGGCCGGGCCCCAGGTGGTGCTGGGTGCGCCCGCGTCGGGACCGACCCAGCCGGCGTACAGCGTGTCGGTCGCCGGGTCGACGGCGATGCGGGCCGGGTTGCGGACGCCCATCACGTAGATCTCGCCCCGGGTCTTGCCACCGCCCTCGTCCGGCTCCCTGCCGGTGAAGAGGTTGCCCGCGGGCAGCGAGTACGTCCCGTCGTCCTCGGGGTGGATCCGCAGGATCTTGCCGTTGAGGTTGTTGGTGTTGCCGGCGGTGCGGCGGGCGTCGGCGAAGGACAGGCCCTTGTAGTTGGGCTGCGGGTTGTTCCCGGAGTAACCGTCGCTGAACCCCGAGGAGTTGTTGTCGCCGGTCGCGATGTAGAGGTTCTCCTTCGAGTCCCACGCCATCCCGCCGCCCGCGTGGCAGCAGCTGTGGATCTGGACCGGCCAGTGCAGGAGCACCTTCTCGGACGCCATGTCGAGCTTCTCCGTGGCGTGGTCGAAGGTGAAGCGGGAGACCTGGCGTACGGCCGTCCGCCTGTCGCGGTCGATCTTCGCGTGCGGGGTGTAATGGAGGTACACCCAGCCGTTGGTGGCGAAGTCCGGGTCCAGCTCGATGCCGAGCAGACCCTCCTCGACCTTGACCAGCTCGTCGCCGCCGCCCTTGTTGCCGAAGACGCTCAACCGGCCGGCGAGGGTGACCTTCTCGGTGGCGGGGTCGTAGACGTGGATCTCCCCGTCGCCCTTGCCGACGTCCGGGTCGTTCCAGTCGGTGACCACCGGCACGCTGCTGTCCGCGCCGCCCCGGCCGATGTAGAAGACCCGCCCGTCCTTCGCGGTCACCAGGCCGTGCGGTTCACCGATCTGGTCGTTCCGGCCGGGCTGGTTGGGCCGGGTCAGCCGCTCCGCCGCGTAGTTGGAGTCGATGGTGGCCTTGCAGTCGGCCTGCGAGACGCGGCTCGTCCAGGCCAGCGCGCCGCGCAGGTGCTCGCGGAAGTCCGTCTCGGCGAAGCTCGCCGCCGTACCGCCCATGGCGGTGTAGAAGGAACGTCCGCCGTCGTAGTCACGGCACCAGGAGACCGGGTGGTCCCAGCCGTTGGCGCTCCTGCCCGGGGTGTAGGTGAGCTCGCGCACCCGCGCCACCGTGTGCACGTCGCCGGACGGGTTGTCCTTCCAGTTCAGCCACGTGTCGGGGCGCTTCCACTCCAGCGGGAGGTTCTTCGTCGCCGGGTGCTGCCGGTCGCCGACCTCCACGGTGGCGCGCTGGACCCCCGTCGGGCTGTCCGCGGCCGGACGGGCCCCGACGAGTCCCGTGAACCAGTCGGAGTACGGTTCGGTGCGCGCCGCGTCATGGATGCCCAGGAAGCCGCCGCCCGCCTCCATGTACGCCTCGAGGCCCGCTTCCTGCTCCGGGGTGAGGACGTCGCCGCCACCGGTCAGGAAGACGACGGCGTTGTACCTGCCGAGCCGCTTGCCGTTCGTGAACACGGAGGCGTCGTCGGTGGCCACGGTCTTGAAGCGCCCGGCCGCCGGCCCGCTGAGCCCGATCTTCTCGACGGCGGCGATCCCCGCGTCCACGGTCGGCGGCTCCTCGCCCGCCGACCCGTGGAAGACCAGCACCTTGACATCGGCCCCGCCCGGTGGCGAGGGAAGGGACAACGTTGTCGCCATCCGCTCCCGCGGTGCCGGATCCGGATAGGGCCTGGCATCGGCGGCGTTGCCGCCCAGCAGGGACGCGGTCAGTGCGCCGGCCGCGATCGCCGCCGCCGTCCCCCGTCGCGACCCGGACCGTTGATGTGGTGTGCGCTGCATGTGGTCACCCACCCCTCTTCGCTCACTTCACTTCCTGGTTCACTGCGTTTCTCGGTCACCGCGTTCCTCCGCATCACCGCACCTGTCCGGTTCGCTGCCGACGGGCCTTCGTGGTCACTGCGACAGCGCACGAAGCTAGACCCCTTTTCGTGGCACGCCAATAGCCGCGGCAGCATCCGAACGAACTTTGTCCTGAGTGTGGATAAACGAGGGCGACGCGGCTACGGTGTGGGCCGTCCCGGGGATCGACCCGTCAGTTTCCTTCTCGCACTGGGGAGTTCGACATGGACCGAAGGACCTTCAACCGGCGGATGCTCGTGGGCGGCGGGGTGGCGGCGGCGACCGGGGTGACATCGATGTCGCTCGGCGCAGTCCAGGCCACCTCGGCCGAGAACCCCGCCAGGACCGCCCCGGCGGGAGGCGTGGTCCGCCACCTGAAGCTGTACGCGGAGAAGCTGGCCGACGGCCGGATGGGGTACGGCCTGGAGAAGGGTGGAGCCACGATCCCCGGCCCCCTCATCGAGATCACCGAGGGCGACACGCTGCACATCGAGTTCGAGAACACCACGGACGTCGACGCCAGCCTCCACGTGCACGGCGTCGACTACGACATCGCGAGCGACGGCACCCGGATGAACCGGAGCCACGTCGAACCGGGCGGAACCCGTACGTACACCTGGCGCACCCGCGCACCCGGACGCCGCAAGGACGGGACCTGGCAGGCGGGCAGCGCCGGGTACTGGCACTACCACGACCACGTCGTCGGCACCGACCACGGCACCGGAGGCATCCGCAAGGGGCTGTACGGCCCCGTCGTCGTCAGGCGCGAGGGGGACGTCCTGCCGGACAGGACGATCACCATCGTCTTCAACGACATGACGATCAACAACAGGCCCGCGGGCGAGAGCCCCGACTTCGAGGTCACCGTGGGCGACCGGGTCGAGGTCGTCATGATCACACACGGCGAGTACTACCACACGTTCCACATCCACGGGCACCGCTGGGCGGACAACCGGACCGGGACGCTCACCGGCCCCGACGACCCCAGCCGCGTCGTCGACACGAAGATCTGCGGCCCCGCCGACTCCTTCGGCTTCCAGATCATCGCGGGTGAACACGTGGGTGCCGGGGCCTGGATGTACCACTGCCACGTCCAGAGCCACTCCGACATGGGGATGGCCGGGCTGCTGCTGGTGGCCAAGCCCGACGGAACGGTCCCGGGGTACGAACCGCACCACGTGGCGGGCGCGGCGAGCGGGCACACGCACTGAGCCGGCGAGGCGCCGCACCTCCGCCGGCACCCACGCGCCCCGCCGGTTCACCCCGGCGGGCCCGCCCCGGCCGCGAGCCGCCGCTGCTCGTCCTCGACGATGCGCCGGGCCAGCGCCCCTGCCGACACGTCGACGGCGTCGGGTGTCGCCTCGGCGACCTCACTGCGCCGTGCGTACGCGTCGAACAGCCGGTCCTTGCGCGCCAGGATGTCCAGCAGCCGCTGGTCGACACTGTCCGCCGCGAGCAGCCGGTGGACGTGGACCGGCCGTATCTGCCCCATGCGGTGCACCCGGGCCACGGCCTGGCGTTCCGTCGTGGGCTTGATCTGCGGCTCGCACAGGACGACGACCGAGGCCGCCTGGATGTTCAGCCCGGTGCCGCCGGCCTGTATCTGGGCGAGCAGCACCGCATGGCCGTCCGCCGCGGCGAACGCGTCGACCACCTCCTGCCGGCGGGCCGCCGGAACGCTGCCCGAGAGGGGAACGGACACCTGGTGCCCCAAGGCGTCACGGACGGTCTCCAGCACGTCGCGGAAGTACGAGAAGACCACGACCTTGGCCCCGTTCACCTCCGCCTCCGCGACCAGTTCGCGCAGGCGGTTGAGCTTCGCCGACGTCGCGGGGCGGGCGTACGCGGCACGGCGCATCCGCATGAAGTGGCCCGCGCCGACCGCCTCGCGGTACACCTCCAGGTCGGCGGCGGAGAACTCCAGCCACTCGTCGGCCGTTACCAGGGCGGGCAGTTCACCGAGGACGTCGTCCTGGTTGCGCCGCAGGTAGGCCGGGGCGACGGCTCTGCGGAAGGCCTGCGAGCCGGCGGCGCCGTGTGTCGCGGTGACGGCCCGGTCCAGCTCCGGGCGCAACTGGCGCACCAGGCTCCGGAACTCCTCGACCCGGTTCTCCATCGGAGTGCCGGTCAGGAACAGGGCCCGGTCGGTGTGTCCGGTCCAGCCGGCCACCGCACGGGCGCGC
The DNA here is from genome assembly GCF_040629645.1 of Streptomyces sp. NPDC005899. NCBI lineage: Bacteria > Bacillati > Actinomycetota > Actinomycetes > Kitasatosporales > Streptomycetaceae > Streptomyces > Streptomyces sp. NPDC005899. The sequence goes on from NZ_JBEXWB010000309.1 coordinate 7,017, forward strand.
CGGGTCGCGGGGTTCTTCACGAAGTGGGCCTCGTCCACGACGACCATGCCGGGACGGACGCCGCAACCGGGCCCGTCCGGCAGGCCGTGCAACGCGTCGAAGGTGGCCACCGCGACCCCGCCGGCCTCCCGCCACTCCTCGAACGCCTCCCTCCGGCCGGCACCGTGCACCGGCACGGCCCGCAGCGTGGAGCGGGCCCGGATCTCCCGCCCCCAGTTGATCAGCACGCTCGCCGGGCACACCACGAGGAAGTGGGACTCGCCGCGCGCGGCGAGGTGGGCGAGCGCCGCGACGGCCTGGACGGTCTTGCCGAGTCCCATCTCGTCCCCGAGGATGACCCGCTTCTGGGCGAGTGCGAAACGCGCGCCGAAGGACTGGTAGCCGCGCAACGAGACCCGCAGGTGCGTGTCGTCGAGCCGCAGCCCCCGCACGCGGTCCGCGATGTCCGCGGGCAGGAACCCCTCGGCCGCGTCCCGGTCGGGTTCGGCCGAGGACAGTTCGGCGAGCAGGCCGTAGTACTCCGCCGGCCGCAGCTCGAAGTCCACCCACGCCTCCGCGGCCGAGGCGGGCGCCCGCAGCAGGTCCACCGACACCTGCCCGAACAGCATCGGCAGTCCGCGTGCCGCCGCCTCGTCCAGCACGGCCCGCAGGGAGGCGACGGCCG
>NZ_JBEXWB010000310.1:0-7663 GCF_040629645.1 Streptomyces sp. NPDC005899
AGCGCACCGCGCTCGCCGGCCCGCCGCGGGATCCACCCCCGCGTCGCCCCGGTCGCCGCCGCGGCGCGCACGGCCGCGGTCAGCGCGCCGGGCACCCCGGCGAGCCGCTCACCGACCAGGATGACGGCGCCCGCACCGCGCAGCGCCTCGGCCGCGAGGGCTCCGTCCCCCTCCAGGCCGACACCGCCGGCCAGTGCGTCCAGCCACTCCGTCTCGGTGCCCGGAGCGGCGGGGAGCAGGGTGCCGCCGGCCTTCACCAGACCGCGCGTGGCGTGGGAGGCGAGGGCGAACGTCCGCTGCCCGTGTCTGCGGTGCGCCTTGCGCAGCCGCAGGAAGACCCCGGGGGCCTCCTCCTCCGCCTCGAAGCCGGCCAGCAGCACCGCCGGGGCCTTCTCCAGCGCGGTGTAGGTGACTCCGGTGCCGTCGAGGTCGCGTCCGCGGCCGGCGACGCGGGCGGCGAGGAAGTCCGCCTCCTCGGCGCTGTGCGTCCGGGCCCGGAAGTCGATGTCGTTGGTGCCGAGGGCGATCCGGGCGAACTTGCTGTAGGCGTAGGCGTCCTCGACGGTCAGCCGGCCGCCGGTGAGGACACCGGCCCTGCCGTGGGCCGCCGAGAGGCCGGCCGCGGCGGCCGCGAGCGCCTCGGGCCAGCTCGCCGCTTCCAGGACCCCGTCCGCGTTGCGTACCAGCGGGGTGGTGAGCCGGTCGCGCTGCTGCGCGTAGCGGAAGCCGAAGCGGCCCTTGTCGCAGAGCCACTCCTCGTTGACCTCGGGGTCGTCGAGGGCGAGCCGCCGCATGACCTTGCCGCGCCGGTGGTCGGTCCGGGTCGCGCAGCCGCCCGCGCAGTGCTCGCACACGGACGGGGTCGACACGAGGTCGAAGGGCCGGGAGCGGAAGCGGTACGCCGCCGAGGTGAGCGCCCCCACGGGGCAGATCTGGATGGTGTTGCCGGAGAAGTACGACTCGAAGGGGTCGCCCTGCCCGGTGCCCACCTGCTGGAGGGCGCCGCGCTCGATGAGCTCGATCATCGGGTCGCCCGCCACCTGGTTGGAGAAGCGGGTGCACCGCGCGCAGAGCACGCAGCGTTCGCGGTCCAGCAGCACCTGCGGGGAGATCGGGACGGGCTTCTCGAACGTGCGCTTCTTCCCGTCGAACCGGGAGTCGGTGCCGCCGTGCGACATCGCCTGGTTCTGCAGGGGGCACTCGCCGCCCTTGTCGCAGACGGGGCAGTCGAGGGGGTGGTTGATGAGCAGGAGCTCCATGACCCCCTTCTGCGCCTTCTCCGCGACGGGTGAGGTGATCTGCGACTTCACGACCATGCCGTCGGTGCACGTGATGGTGCAGGACGCCATCGGCTTGCGCTGGCCCTCCACCTCGACGATGCACTGCCGGCAGGCGCCGGCCGGGTCGAGGAGCGGGTGGTCGCAGAAGCGCGGGATCTCGATGCCCAGGAGCTCGGCGGCCCTGATGACCAGGGTGCCCTTGGGCACGCTGATCTCGATGCCGTCGATCGTCAGCGTGACCAGGTCCTCGGGCGGGATGGCCGCCTCGCCGCCCCCGGAGGGCGCACTCGTGGTGACTGTCATGCGTTCACCCCCCGGTGAGCGTTCTCGTCGTCTGTGTCGTCGGCCCAGAGGGTCGACCTGGCCGGATCGAAGGGACAGCCCTTGCCGGTGATGTGCTGCTCGTACTCCTCGCGGAAGTACTTCAGCGAGGAGAAGATCGGCGAGGCGGCGCCGTCGCCGAGGGCGCAGAAGGACTTGCCGTTGATGTTGTCGGCGATGTCGTTGAGCTTGTCGAGGTCGGCCATCTGCCCGTCGCCGGCCTCGATGTCGCGCAGGAGCTGGACGAGCCAGTAGGTGCCCTCGCGGCAGGGTGTGCACTTGCCGCAGGACTCGTGGGCGTAGAACTCCGTCCACCGGGTGACGGCCCGCACCACGCAGGTGGTCTCGTCGAAGCACTGGAGGGCCTTCGTGCCGAGCATGGAACCGGCGGCGCCGACGCCCTCGTAGTCCAGGGGGACGTCGAGGTGCTCGTCGGTGAACATGGGGGTGGACGAACCGCCGGGCGTCCAGAACTTCAGGCGGTGCCCGGCCCGCATGCCGCCGCTCATGTCGAGCAGCTGCCGCAGGGTGATGCCGAGCGGTGCCTCGTACTGGCCGGGACCGGCGACGTGACCGCTGAGCGAGTACAGCGTGAAGCCCGGGGACTTCTCGCTGCCCATCGCCTTGAACCAGTCCTTGCCCCTGTTCAGGATCGCGGGGACGGAGGCGATGGACTCCACGTTGTTCACCACGGTGGGGCAGGCGTACAGGCCGGCGACCGCGGGGAAGGGGGGCCGCAGCCGGGGCTGGCCGCGCCGTCCTTCGAGCGAGTCGAGCAGCGCGGTCTCCTCACCGCAGATGTACGCGCCGGCGCCCGCGTGCACGGTGAGTTCCAGGTCGAGCCCCGAACCCAGCACGTCCTTCCCGAGGTAGCCCGCCTCGTACGCCTCGCGTACGGCCTCGTGCAGCCGCCGCAGCACGGGGACGACCTCGCCGCGCAGGTAGATGAAGGCGTGCGAGGAGCGGATCGCGTAGCAGGCGATCACGATCCCCTCGATGAGGCTGTGCGGATTGGCGAAGAGGAGCGGGATGTCCTTGCAGGTCCCGGGCTCCGACTCGTCGGCGTTGACCACCAGGTAGTGCGGCTTGCCGTCGCCCTGCGGGATGAACTGCCACTTCATGCCGGTGGGGAAGCCCGCGCCTCCGCGCCCGCGCAGACCGGAGTCCTTGACGTAGGCGATGAGGTCGTCCGGTGTCATCGCGAGGGCCTTGCGCAGCCCTTCGTAGCCGTCGTGGCGCCGGTAGGTCTCCAGCGTCCAGGACTCCGGCTCGTCCCAGAAGGCGGACAGGACGGGGGCCAGGAGCTTCTCCGGGCTGGTGCCGTTCGTGCCGATCTCGGCTGCCAAGGTCATCACTCCCCCTCCTCGGCTGCGGGCCCGGCGGGGTTCTCCGGGTCGGAGGCCGCGGTCTGCTGTGGCGCGTCGTGCGAGCTGAGGTGCTCGGACGGCGACGGGTCGTGCGGCGGTGTGTCCCGGGGTGCTCCGCCCCGCTGGCCGACCACCCGGGCCTGTGGCGCGCCCTCGCCCTTGGCGAGCCTGAGTCCGGCCAGGGAGGCGGCGCCCGCTCCGCCGGTCGCCTCGACGGCGCCGGGGCGCTCGTCGGGGAAGCCGGCGAGGATCCGGGCCGTCTCCTTGTAGGTGCACAGGGGGGCGCCGCGGGTGGGTTCGACGGTCCGCCCGGCGATCAGGTCGTCGACGAGCCGCGTCGCGCTCTCGGGCGTCTGGTTGTCGAAGAACTCCCAGTTGACCATCACGACGGGTGCGAAGTCGCAGGCCGCGTTGCACTCGATGTGTTCGAGGGTGACCTTGCCGTCCTCGGTCGTCTCGTCGTTGCCGACGCCGAGGTGGTCCTTGAGCCGGTCGAAGATGGCGTCGCCGCCCATGACCGCGCACAGGGTGTTGGTGCAGACGCCGACCTGGTAGTCGCCGCTCGGCCGGCGCCGGTACATCGTGTAGAAGGTGGCGACCGCGGTGACCTCGGCGGTGGTGAGGCCGAGCAGCTCGGCGCAGAAGGCCATGCCCGTGCGGGAGACGTAGCCCTCCTCGGACTGCACGAGGTGCAGCAGGGGCAGCAGCGCGGAGCGGCTTCCGGGGTAGCGGGCGATCACCTCCTTCGCGTCCGCTTCGAGCCGGGCGCGCACCTCGGCCGGGTAGGCGGGGGCGGGGAGCTGCGGCATCCCCAGGCTGACTTCTCGGTTGGACACGGTCACCGGTCGACGCCTCCCATCACGGGGTCGATGGACGCGACGGCGACGATGACGTCGGCGACCTGGCCGCCCTCGCACATCGCCGCCATGGCCTGGAGGTTGGTGAAGGACGGGTCGCGGAAGTGGACCCGGAAGGGGCGTGTCCCGCCGTCGGAGACGACGTGCACGCCGAGTTCGCCCTTGGGGGACTCGATGGCGGTGTACGTCTGCCCGGCCGGGACGCGGAAGCCCTCGGTCACCAGCTTGAAGTGGTGGATCAGGGCCTCCATGGAGGTGCCCATGATGTTCCTGATGTGGTCGAGGGAGTTGCCGAGCCCGTCGGGTCCGAGCGCGAGCTGCGCGGGCCAGGCGATCTTCTTGTCCCCGACCATGACCGGGCCCGGCTCCAGCCGGTCCAGGCACTGCTCGACGATCCGGAGCGACTGGCGCATCTCCTCCAGCCGGATGAGGAAGCGGCCGTAGGCGTCGGCGGTGTCGGAGGTGGGCACGTCGAACTCGTAGTCCTCGTAGCCGCAGTACGGGTCGGACTTGCGCAGGTCGTGCGGGAGGCCGGCGGACCTGAGGATCGGGCCGGTCGCGCCGAGGGCCATGCAGCCGGCCAGGTCGAGGTAGCCGACGTCCTGCATGCGGGCCTTGAAGATGGGGTTGCCGGTGGCGAGCTTGTCGTACTCCGGCAGGTTCTTCTTCATGGTCTTCACGAACTCGCGGATCCGGTCGACCGCGCCGGGGGGCAGGTCCTGGGCGAGTCCGCCGGGCCGGATGAACGCGTGGTTCATGCGCAGGCCGGTGATCAGCTCGAAGAGGTCGAGAACGAGTTCACGATCGCGGAAGCCGTAGATCATGATCGTCGTGGCGCCGAGTTCCATACCGCCGGTGGCGACGCACACGAGGTGCGAGGAGAGCCGGTTGAGCTCCATCAGGAGCACCCGCAGGACGGTGGCCCGGTCGGGGATCTCGTCCTCGATCCCGAGGAGCTTCTCGACCCCGAGGCAGTAGGCGGCCTCGTTGAAGAAGGGGGTCAGGTAGTCCATGCGCGTCACGAAGGTGGTGCCCTGGGTCCAGCTGCGGAACTCGAGGTTCTTCTCGATGCCGGTGTGGAGGTAGCCGATGCCGCAGCGGGCCTCCGTGACGGTCTCGCCGTCGATCTCCAGGATGAGCCGCAGGACACCGTGCGTGGACGGGTGCTGCGGCCCCATGTTGACGATGATGCGCTCGTCGTCGGAGGTGACCGCCGACTCGACGACCTCGTCCCAGTCGCCGCCGGTGACCGTGTACACGGTCCCCTCGGTGGTGGCGCGGGGCGTCGAGTGGGGCGTTGCGTGGGAAGTGCTCATCAGCTGTACGACCTCCGCTGGTCCGGAGCCGGGATCTGGGCGCCCTTGTACTCGACGGCGATGCCGCCGAGGGGGTAGTCCTTGCGCTGCGGGAAGCCCTGCCAGTCGTCCGGCATCATGATCCGGGTCAGGGCGGGGTGCCCGTCGAAGATCAGCCCGAAGAAGTCGTAGGTCTCGCGCTCGTGCCAGTCGTTGGTCGGGTAGACCTCGACGAGGGACGGGACGTGCGGGTCGCTGTCGGGGGCGGACACCTCGACGCGGATCAGCCGCCCGTGGGTCAGCGACCGCAGGTGGTAGACGGCGTGGAGTTCACGGCCCTTGTCCCCGAGATAGTGGACGCCGCTGACGCCCGTGCAGAGCTCGAAGCGCAGGGCGGGGTCGTCGCGCAGGGTGCGGGCGACCCGGAGCAGGTGTTCGCGGGCGATGTGGAAGGTGAGCTCGCCCCGGTCGACGACCGTCTTCTCGATGGCGGTCTCGGGGAGCAGGTCCTGTTCCTCCAGGGCCCCTTCCAGCTCGTCCGCCACTTCGTCGAACCAGCCGCCGTAGGGCCGGGAGGCGGGGCCGGGCAGGGTCACCGTGCGGACGAGTCCGCCGTAGCCGGTGGTGTCGCCGCCGTTCCGCACGCCGAACATGCCCTTGCGTACGCCGATGACCTCGCCGGAGTCGTCACGCGGCGCGGGCACCTGGCCGCTGTTCGTGTTGAGTTCGTCGCTCATCGCAGCAGCCCCTTCATCTCGATCAGGGGCAGAGCGTTGAGGGCCGCCTCCTCCGCCTCGCGGGCGGCCTCCTCCGCGTTGACCCCGAGCTTGGAGCCCTGGATCTTCTGGTGGAGCTTGAGGATGGCGTCGATCAGCATCTCGGGACGGGGCGGGCATCCCGGCAGGTAGATGTCGACCGGCACAATATGATCAACACCCTGCACAATGGCGTAATTGTTGAACATTCCACCCGATGACGCGCAAACCCCCATGGAAATGACCCACTTGGGGCTGGGCATCTGGTCGTAGACCTGCCGCAGGACGGGTGCCATCTTCTGGCTGACCCGCCCGGCGACGATCATCAGGTCCGCCTGCCGCGGCGAACCGCGGAAGACCTCCATACCGAAACGGGCCAGGTCGTAACGCCCGGCTCCGGTCGTCATCATCTCGATGGCGCAGCAGGCGAGGCCGAACGTGGCGGGGAAGACGGACGACTTCCGCACCCACCCGGCGGCCTGCTCGACAGTGGTCAGCACGAAGCCGCTCGGCAGCTTCTCTTCGAGTCCCATGGTGTGCCCCTCAGCCCCTCAGTCCCATTCCAGGCCGCCCCGGCGCCACACATACGCGTAGGCGACGAAGACGGTGAGCACGAAGAGCAGCATCTCCACGAGCCCGAAGATCCCCAGGGCGTCGAAGGTGACCGCCCAGGGATAGAGGAAGACGATCTCGATGTCGAAGACGATGAACAGCATCGCCGTCAGGTAGTACTTGATCGGGAAGCGGCCGCCTCCGGCCGGCGTGGGTGTGGGTTCGATACCGCACTCGTACGCTTCGAGTTTTGCCCGGTTGTAACGCTTGGGGCCGATAAGCGTGGCCATGACCACGGAGAAGATCGCAAACCCTGCCCCCAGGGCGCCGAGCACGAGGATGGGCGCGTACGCATTCACGCTCCTCGCTCCTTCCAGTCGTCCTTGACCGTTGGACCGCATCGGGCGACCGGCTCGCCGCCTCACCAAGATCGTGCACATGTGAGGCAGTTCACAAGCCCGACTGCCCCGCATCCTATGCCTGCCGTCCTGTGATCTGCGACACGGGGTACGTCACCGACTTTGTGATCTCCACCACCCGTCGAACGATCATGAAGCCGGATGAGCGGTGATCTACGTACGCGAAGCGGCCGAGCGGTTACGAGACGTGACATTTGGCGGCGTTGCTGCTGGTCAAAGCCGTACGGCACTATCAATCGTAGGCGGCTACACGCAAATTGGCGATGGACGCCTGCGGGGTGATATAGGCGGGACTTCCGGTTCGGGCCCACCCGGAAGGGGGGCGGCCGGGAGCGAGGTGGACGATGGCAATGCGCGCTCGTTCACTAACTCTCCGGAGCCGGTCGTGAGATGGCGCTCCGGACCTCGCGACACCGCGCCTCACGGCAGTTCCGCGAGGGGCCCGGCGAGGCGGTGGCGGTTCCGGTACCGGAGGAGGTGCGGGCGGGGCGGGGTGAGTCGGGAGCGGGCGGGGACGGGCAGGAGCGGGCGGTTCCGGTGGCCGGCCGGGGCGGACGGTGCCTGGCGGCGGTGCGGGCGAGTGCGGCGGTACAGGCGAGTACGGGGACAGCGCGGGCGACTCCGGCGACACCGCGGGCGGATGCCGGGTGACGGCGCGGGCGGTGCCCGGGTGGACGCCACGCGGGGGTGAGGCCGCGGACCGGGCCGGCCGGAGGCGGGCGCCGCCCCAGAACCGTCCACGGCGCTCACGGGCGCGCACCCTCCTGCCGCTCGGCCTGGCGGCCTGGCTGGTGCTGGAGGTCTGGCTGCTGATCGT
>NZ_JBEXWB010000311.1:0-7651 GCF_040629645.1 Streptomyces sp. NPDC005899
GCCTCAGCGCGCGCTGAGTCCCCGTCGTCGGTGGATGAAGTCGAGTAGAGGGCGTCGCACTCGATCAGCAGGACGACCGTGCCCGCGTGTTCGGCACTCACCCCGTGGATGTCCCCGCCGAACAGGTACCGCATGGCCGCGCCGCCCAGCTTCTGACGGGCCGGCGCCTCCGCCACCAGCAGCAGGTGCGGGCGGTCCAGGTCGATGCCCAGCCTGCGGCCCCGCTCGGCGAGGCCCGCCGGATCGCGTTCCGGGTCGCCGAGCAGGTCGCTGATCAGCTCGCCCCGGATCCGGTTCTCGGTCTCGGCGACCGTGCGGCGCAGCAGCAGGAGCAGGCCGGTGACGACGGCCGCGCGCTCGAAGAGCCGCCGGTCGGAGTCGTCGAGGTGGCCCGGCCTGTGCAGGACCAGGCCGGCCAGGAGCTCCTGGCCGGCGAGCACGGCGCAGATCCAGCGGCCGTCACGGTGCACCGCGCGCGCCCCGTGCCGGGACTCCTCCGCGGTCGCGGCCGGCCACCCGGCGTCCATGCTGTCTGCGGCGAACGCCGAGCCGTCGGGCCGTACGGCCGCCAGCGGGCGCCCGCCGGGGTCGTGGATGGTGAGGGGGCTGTCGAGCAGCCCGGCGACGGAGACGGCGACGTCCTTCACGTCGCCGCCGCGCAGCACCAGGTCGGTGAGCCGGTCGTGGGCCTCCTCGGCGCGCCGCATGGCGGCGGAGTGGGCGCGGACGGCGGCGTTGGCCTCGGCCAGCTCCGCGTTCGCCCCGGCGAGTTCCGCGAGGGCGGCCCGGGTGTCGTCGAGGGCGCGGGCGGTGTCGATGGCGATGGCGGCGTGCGCCGCGAGGGAGCAGAGCAGGGCCACCTCGTCGGGGCTGAAGACGCGCGCGGCACGGTCGGCGGCGAAGAGCACGCCGATGACCTTTCCGGTGCCGCCCCGGCTGGAACCGAGGAGCAGCGGGACACCCAGGATCGCCACGAGTCCCTCGTCCAGCACCCCGGCGTTGATGTTGGGGGTGTGGCGGAAGCGGTCGTCGGTGCGGTAGTCGGGGGTCGCGTACGGACTGGCGGTCTGCGCCACCAGGCCGCCGAGCCCGTCGCCCAACTCCAGTCGCAGCCGCTGGAACAGCACGGACACCGACCCGTCGGTCACCCGCATGTAGGTGTCCCCGGCCTCCTCGTCGGGGAGCGTGAGATAGGCGGTGTCGGTGCCCAGCAGCATCCTGGCCCGCCGCACGATGGCCTTCAGCACGTCGTCCAGGTCCCGGGAGGCGGCCAGGTCGCCCGCCGTGTCGAACAGGGCGGTGAGCTGGAGTTCCCTGCGCCGGTGCTGCCGCAGGGCGCCCCGGATCCGCAGGGCGGTGGCGGCCGCCCTCTCCACCTCGGCCAGATCGGTGGCGGGTACGCCCGCGGCCCTGGCCGCCGAGGTGACGGCACCCAGCTCCTCGGCGGGGGCGTCGTCGGCCAGCAGGTCGAGGAGGCGTGCCAGCATAGGGGCGGCGGAGGGGGGCGGTTCGGACATGGGCGGCCATCGTTCTTCCGGGAGCGGTGCGGGCGCGGTCAGTTGGCGGTCCAGCCGCCGTCCATGGTGACGGAGCTTCCGGTGATGTGGGCAGCCCCGGGACCGCACAGCCACAGGACGGCACCGGCGACGTCATCCGGCTCGATCAGCGACTTGATGGCGCTGCGCTCCAGCAGCACCCGGCCGACCACGTCCTGCTCCGAGATGCCGTGGCTGCGGGCCTGGTCCGCGATCTGGTTCTCGACCAGGGGCGTACGGACGTACCCGGGGCTGACGCAGTTGCTCGTCACGCCGTGCGGCGCCGCTTCGAGTGCCACCACTTTGCTGAGCCCCTCCAGTGCGTGCTTGGCCGAGACGTAGGCCGACTTGTAGGGGCTGGCGCGCAGTCCGTGCACGGACGAGATGTTGACCACGCGGCCCCAGCCGCGTTCGTACATGCCGGGGAGGGTCCGGCGCAAGATGCGGAACGGCGCTTCGACCATGACCCGGTGGATCAGCGCGAACCGGTCCGGCGGGAACTCGTGCACGGGCGCCACGTGCTGCAGCCCCGCGTTGTTGACGACGATGTCCGCGTCGGCGGGCAGGGCGTCCACGGCCTCCGCGACGGAGAGGTCGGCCACCCAGGCGGTCCCGCCGATCCGCTCGGCCAGGCTCCTGGCCGCGTCGCCCGCCTTGTCCACCACGTGCACATGGGCACCGGCGGCGGCGAGTGCCTCGGCGCAGGCCCGGCCGATGCCGCCGGCGGCCCCGGTGACCAGAGCGGTGCGCCCCGCGAGGGCGGGGGGTGCGAGGGGGTCGTGCTGGGGGGTTCGGGAAGTCTGCATGGGCGTCACCGTAAGGACGTCACCGCCCTCGTCACACGGGGTCGGTTCACACACCCGGGTGAGTCACCGTGGTGGCGGAGCACATGGTGCGGCCCGGCGGGCCCCCGGGCGGGCGGGGCCCGGCAGACCGGCGCGGGAGGCGGGGGGACCGGCGCAAGGGGAGCGCCGCACACAGCGGTGCGCGGCGGGTGTCCGCCTGCCACATGGGCGGCTCCGCGCCGGGCTCGTAGGTTCCGGCAGCAGTCCGCACGTCCGACGAGGGAGGCCCCACCGTGCGCCCACCGATCATGCGACGCGTGTTCAGACGCGTCGCCTCCACCGCCGTGTCCGCGATGCTGGCGCTGCTCGCCGCTCAGCCGGTCTCCGCCTCGGCCGCCCCCACGGCGACGGCGGCCGCCGGTCTCCAGCAGGTCACCGGATTCGGTTCGAACCCCGGCGGTCTGCAGATGTTCGCCTACACCCCCGCCACGGTGCCGGCGGGCGCGCCCCTGGTCGTCGCCCTCCACGGCTGCACCCAGTCGGCCGGCGCGTACCACAGCAGTTCGGGCTGGGCCCAGTACGCGGACCTGTGGGGCTTCGACGTCGTCTACCCGCAGACGACCTCGGCGAACAACCCGCTGTCGTGCTTCGGCTGGTTCGACCCGGCCGAGGACACCCGCGGCAGGGGCGAGGCGGCGTCCGTCGTGCAGATGGTCGAGTACGCGAAGCGGACGTACGGCTCCGACGGCCGCCGCGTCTACGTCACCGGGCTGTCGGCCGGGGGCGGGATGACCGCCGACCTCCTCGCCGCCTACCCGGACGTGTTCGCGGGCGGATCCGTGGCCTCGGGGCTGCCCGCCCAGTGCGCGACCAGCCAGGCCGCCGCCTCGGGCTGCCAGACCGGGCCGCAGGCACTGTCGCCGTCGCAGTGGGGCGACAAGGTGCGCGGCTCCCACCCGGGCTGGACCGGCCCCTGGCCACGGGTCGCGATCTGGCAGGGCACCTCCGACTACACGGTCCGCCCGGCCAACGCCACCGCCCTGCGCGACCAGTGGACCGACGTCTGGGGCATCGGGCAGACCCCGTCCCGTACGGACAGCCTGCCCGGCAACACCGCACGGGCCGTCTACGAGGACGCCTCCGGGCGGCCCGCCGTGGAGACGTACACGGTCTCCGGCATGGGCCACGGCCTGCCCGTCGACCTGGGGTCGGGCGCCGGGCAGTGCGGTGCGACGGCCGCGTACTTCCTGGACACCATCTGCTCGACGTACCACACGGGCGTGTTCTGGGGCCTGGACCGGGACGCCCCCGGCGGAGGCGACGGACTGCCCGCCCCCTCCGGCCTGAAGGTCACCGGGGTCACGGCGAGCAGCGCCTCGCTGGCGTGGGACACGGTCGGCGGCGCGGCCTCCTACGCCGTGTACCGCGACGGCGCGAAGGTGGCCTCCGCCACCTCACCGTCCTTCACCGACACCGGGCTGCGCGCCGGGACCTCCTACCGCTACACCGTGGCGGCGGCCGACTCCTCGGGCGCGGCCGGCGCGTCCTCGCCCGCGGTGACGGCGACCACGCCGGGCGGCACCGCCCCCGCCGCGTGCTTCACCGCGACGAACTACGCGCACGTGGCGGCGGGCCGGGCGCGCACCTCCGGGGGGCGCGTCCAGGCGAACGGCTCCGGGCAGGACATGGGGCTGTACAACGTGTTCGTGACCCACACGCTCCGGGAGTCACCGGCGGGGTACTTCGTCATCGCCGACTCGGGCTGTCAGGCCGGGTCCTCGTAACCGTCCCTGACGGGGCCGGGCAGCTCGCAGCCGTCCTCCACGGCGGTGAATACCACGCTCTGCCCGCCCCCGGTCCCCCGCGCCGCGTAGTGCCGGGCGTACACCTTCCAGCCCCGCTTGGCGAGGGTGCGGAAGGTGACGTCCCGCTCCGCGTGGCGGGAGACGATCTCCCAGTCCCGCTGCCGCAGCCGCCGCACGGCCGCCTCGAAGGCGCCGGCGGCGTCGTCCGCGAGCCCGTCCGCCGTCCACGGGGCGACGCACCGCTGCCAGGCTCCCCGCGGCAGGCCCGCCGTGGACGTGTCACCGGCGTCGAGCCCCGACGCGGCGGTCACGGACGCTATCTCGGCGGCCGCGGTCTCCCTGGTGAAGGGCGCCGACGGCGACGGGGAGGGTTTCCGCGCGACCTCGCTCCCACCGGCGAGGTCGCAGCCCGCCACCACCGTCACCAACAGGCCCACCACGGCGGTCGCCGCCGTCCCACTTCTGCGCACAGGTGCGTCCCGCCCCGCTCGTTCCTCCCCACGGGCAGGTGCCCGTGTGCTCCCCCGCCGGAGTTTCGCACGGCCTCTGACCTGCTGGGAAGCCCTTCCGCAGGAAGGATGCGGCCGTCCGCCACGAGGGGCCCGGAGCACCCCCGGTAGAGTGGGCGGGTCGTCATCATGCCCGTACGGGGGGAAGCCGGTGCGAATCCGGCGCCGGCCCTTCCCCAGGCTCTCGGCTCCGCCCGAGCAGGGGAGACCCCGTCGTGGATCACCGCTCGAGGTGATCGGCCCGGACCGCCCCGTACGCCGGCGTGAGCGGCTCGTGCCGCCGGAGCCCCGGTGGCCGGCACCGTCGAGGTATACGGGGCCGGAGCCCGGTGCATCCGTGTGCCTGTGCCCGGTCCTCGCAGGAGAGGCCCACCCCGCCATGACCGTACGCCGCCGCGCGGCAGCGCTCGCGATCACCGCCGTCCTCTGCGCGGCGACCGCCCCCGCGGCTGCCGCCGCCCCGAGCCCGTCCCCGTCGGCGGCCCTGCCGCCCGGCCTGTACGGCACGGGCGACCCCACGTACGACGGTGTGTGGCGCCAGTCGCTGGCCTTCCTGGCCCAGAAGGTGGAGCTCGTCACCCCGGCCGCGAAGTCGGTGGAGTGGCTCGCGGGCCAGCAGTGCGCGAGCGGGGCCTTCCCGTCGTACCGCGACCCCTCACGGCCCTGCGACGCGAAGACGGTGGCCGACACGAACGCCACCGCGGCGGCCGTCCAGGCGCTGGTGGAGCTGGGTGTGCACCGCGAGGCCGTCGACAACGCGGTCAGCTGGCTGAAGTCCGTGCAGAACGCGGACGGCGGCTGGAGCTACAACCCGGGCGGTCCGAGCGACGCCAACTCCACCGCCGTCGTGGTCGGCGCCATGGCCCGCGCCGGTGTGCCGGTCGCCGACGTCACGACGAAGGACGGCAGGACGCCGTACACCGCGCTCCAGACCTTCGCCCTGCCCTGCGGCGGCAAGGACGGCGGCGCCTTCGCGTACCAGCCGGACAAGGACGGCAAGCTCGCCGCCAACGCGGACGCCACCGCGGCCGCCGTGCTCGGTGCCATGGGCAAGGGCATGGCCGTCGGCAACTCGAACGCGGTGAAGGCCCCCACCTGCACGAAGGGCGGCGGCCTCACCATCGAGCAGTCCGCGCAGAACGGCGCCTCCTACCTCGCCCGCGCGCTCGCCGGTTCCGGGCACCTGGACTCGCCGCCGATGCCGGGCGCCGAGGACTCCTCGCCCCGGCCCGACTTCGGGAACACGGCCGACGCGGCCGTCGCGCTGGCCGCGTCGGGCCACAAGGACAAGGCGGCCGGCGCCGTCGCCTATCTGGAGAAGCACGCGCAGGCCTGGGCCGAGGCGGGCGGGCCCGCCGCCACCGCCCAGCTGGTGCTCGCCGCGCACGCTACCGGGACCGACGCCCGGGACTTCGGCGGCGTCGACCTCGTGGCGCGGCTGAACGCGTCGGGCCCCGCGCCCGCCGCCACGGCCGTGCCCTCGCCGTCGGCGACCGCGAAGGAGCCCGAGGACACCACCAGCGACGACGGGGGGCTGGGTGTCTGGTGGCTCGTCGGCATCGGCCTCGCCTTCGGCGCCGGCATCGGCTTCCTGCTCAGCGGGCGCCGCAGGAACCAGCAGCTGTGAGGCGCCCCGCGGGCACCGCGGTGCTGCTCCTCCTCGCCGCCGCCCTCCTGACCGTGCTGGGCGCCGGCGGCGCCCAGGCGGCCGGCTACCGCTACTGGTCGTTCTGGGAGGGCGACGGCGGGAAGGGCTGGACGTACGCCACGCAGGGCCCGTCCCTCGTCCGGCCGGACGACGGCGCGGTCCAGGGCTTCCGGTTCTCGGTGAGTCCGGATTCCCGGGACTCCGCCCGCCCCCGCCACGCCCCGGCCTTCGGGACGATCTGCGCCGGCACCCCCGCGCAGGACGGCCGCAAGCGGATCGCGCTGGTCATCGACGCGGGAACGACCGCCGACGCCCCGGACGGCGAGCGTCCGCCCGCCCTGCGCACCGCCTGCGCCCGGGTGGCCCCGGAGGCGAGTACGGCCGACGCGCTCGCCTCCGTCGCGAAGCCGCTGCGGTACGACAGCGCGGCGATGCTGTGCGCGATATCGGGCTATCCGGCGTCGGGCTGCGGGGAACAGGTCTCCGGCGACAGCGCGTCCGGCGCCTCCACCGCCTCCGGCGGCCTCACCGGCTCCTCCGCCGACGGCGGATCCCCCTCGGCGCAGGACTCCGGCGGCGGGAGCCCCGGTCCTTCGGCCGGCGTGCTCACCGGAGTCGGCGCCGTGCTCCTGCTCGGTGTCGCCGCAGTGGTGCGGGCCCGCCGCCGCCGATGACCCGCTCCACCGGTACGGCCCCGCTCCGCCGTGCGCTGCGCGCGCCGGCGGGCACCCGCTCCAACGCGCTGCCCGCCGGAGCCTGGTGGGTGTGGGCGCTCGGCCTCGCCACCGCGGCCTCCCGTACGGCCAACCCGCTGCTGCTCGGGCTGCTGGTGGCCGTGGCCGGCTACGTGGTGGCGGCGCGCCGCACGGACGCGCCGTGGGCCCGGTCGTACGGGGCGTTCATCAAGCTGGGCCTGTTCGTCGTCGGCGTGCGGCTGCTCTTCTCCGTCGTCCTCGGCTCCCCGATCCCGGGCACGCACACCCTCTTCGAACTCCCCGGCCTGCCGCTGCCGCACTGGGCGCAGGGGATCCGCGTCGGCGGCCGGGTCACCGCCGAGCAGGTGGTCTTCGCCCTGTACGACGGGGCGAAGCTGGCCACGCTGCTGATCTGCGTCGGCGCGGCGAACTCGCTCGCCAACCCCGCCCGGTTGCTGAAGTCGCTGCCGGGCGCGCTGTACGAGGCGGGGGTCGCCGTCGTCGTCGCCATGACGTTCGCGCCGAACATGGTCGCCGACGTGGTGCGGCTGCGGACGGCCCGCCGGCTGCGCGGCCGGCCGACCGGCGGCATCGGGGCGGTGCTCCAGATCGGCCTGCCGGTGATCGAGGGCGCGCTGGAACGGTCGGTCGCGGTGGCCGCCTCCATGGACGCC
>NZ_JBEXWB010000312.1:0-7648 GCF_040629645.1 Streptomyces sp. NPDC005899
GCTCGTCGAGCGAGCCCTCCCCCGTCACGACGAGGGTGGCACGGGCCAGCGCCGGGGCGAACCCCAGGACGTCGAGCATGACCTCGATGCCGGGCCGGAAGCGCGCGCCCAGGGCGACGAGGGCGCCGTAGCCGATGCCGCCGGCGGCGCCCGCTCCGGGAAGCTCGGCGTACTCGGGCCCCAGCACGGAGGCGTAGTGCGCGAGCGCCGCGTCCAGGAGCGCGATGTCGTCCTCGGTCGCGCCCTTCTGCCGCCCGTAGACCTCGGGCGCGCCCTGCGGCCCGGTCAGCGGGTTGTCCACGTCGCTGGCCAGGACGAGGTCGATGTCCGCCACGCGCGGGTCGAGCCCCGACAGGTCGGCCTCGGCCAGGTCCCCGAGGCTTCCGCCGCCGGGGCCGACGGGCTTGCCGTCCGCGTCCAGGAAGCGGGCCCCCAGCGCGGCGAGCATGCCCGCGCCACCGTCGGTGGTGGCGCTGCCGCCTACCCCGAACACGATCGTCCTGGCTCCCGCGTCCAGCGCGGCGGCCAGCAGTTCACCGGAACCGTACGTCGTCGCCGTGAGGGGGGCGAACTCCCCGGCCGGCAGGTGCTGGAGGCCGGAGGCCTCCGCCATCTCCACCACGGCCGTGGTCCCGCGCACCGCGTAGGCGGCCGTCACGGGTGCGCCCAGCGGGCCGGTCACCCGCGCCTCACGGCGCTGGAAGCCGGCGGCCACCGCCGCCGCGACCGTGCCGTCGCCGCCGTCCGCGACGGGCAGGGTCTCGACCTCCACCCCGGGTACGACGCGCCGCAGCCCGGCCGTCACCCGCTCCGCGACCTGCACGGCCGTGAGCGAGCCCTTGAACTTGTCCGCCGCGACGAGCACGCGGGCGGTCTTCATCACTGCTCCGTCCGTCACCTTGCATCCCTTGCTTTCGAACAGGCAGTCGCGCCGCCCCGACCCTATCCGGCCCACCCCCCGTCTGCCCATGGCCACCGGACCGGGCCCTCGATGCCCGTACGCTGCGACGCATGACCACCACTGACTACGCCACCTACATCGCGGGGCTGCCCCGGGTCCTGGCCGGGGCCGCCTCGCTGTTCCGGGACGGGACCGGACGGGTCCTGCTGGTCGAGCCGAACTACCGCGCGGGCTGGGCCCTGCCCGGCGGCACGGTCGAGTCCGACGCGGGCGAGGGCCCCCGGCAGGCCGCGCGCAGGGAGACGGCGGAGGAGATCGGTCTCGATCTGGAGCCGGGCCGGCTGCTCGCGGTCGACTGGGCGCGCGGCACGGGCCGCCCGCCGATCGCCGCGTACCTGTACGACGGCGGTGTCCTGTCCGAGGAGCAGCTGGCGACGATCCGGCTCCAGGAGGAGGAGCTGCTGTCCTGGAAACTCGTCGAGCGCGCCGACCTCGACGCGTATCTCCTGGGGACGCTCGGGCCGCGGGTGCGCGCGGCGCTGGAGGTGCTGGACTCCGGGGCGGGCACGGCCGAACTGGAGGACGGCGAACCGGCCGCCCGGTGACGGCCGCCCCGGGGTCCGGCGGACGCGTGCCGCCCGGGGCGGCGGATCAGCCCCGCGGGTCCTCGGGCCTCGCGTCCGCCTCCCGGCGTCCTTCGTCGCGTGCGGCCTCCCGTGCCTCGGTGCGGTGGCCGCGCGCGATGTAGTCGCGCACGACCAGTTCGACGGCGTCCTGCGGGCTGCCCACTCCCGCGAGGACCATGACTTCCACCACGAGTGCCGCGTCGAGGGCGACGGTGACCTTGGCCATGCCCGGGACCCTATGGGGCGCGGCGGGAAAAGTCAGCACGGTCCTCCCGGCCCGCTGTCCGCGCGGGGCCACCACCGAACCCCCGGCGTTCTCAGTGGTCCAGTTCCGCCTGTACGCGGCGGGAGGGCGGAAGACGTACAGGTCGAGGATGTCCGGCGGGTCCGCCAGGCCCGGCCCGCCCTCCCGCGCCCAGGTGACGACGTCCTCGACGGCGTGGGGGTCGTTGACCAGGCCCAGCCAGACGGGCCGGCCACCGGCCGCGCGCCCCTCGGCCGAGGGCTGCACGACGATGACGTTGCCCCGTTCGCAGGCGTCGAGGCACTCCACGGCGCGCACGGTGGCGCTTGCGCCGAGGGACTTCCGCAGTGTGGCGAGCTGGCCGGCGTGGTCCACGCCGGGGATCTTCGGGGTGCCGCAGCAGCAGCCCCGGCAGACGCTGACGGTGGGCCGGGCGGGGCCCGGTCCGGCGGTGGTCCGGCGCGCGCGGCGGCTCATACGGAGGCACTCCCGGTGGTGTCACGGCTGATCACCCCGAGACTCTACCGATCGCCGGCCCGCGGGTGAGGTGGGGTATCGTGGACGGCTGCGAAGGGGAGTAGCCCCGAAAACCGGTCGTCGACACGCTGGAGCCTTCGGGTTCCCGGTGGCCGGGCCCGTGGATCCTCACGGGTGGGCGAGACCTTCGGTCAGGTATGACACGCCCGCGCCCGCGGGCGCTGCCGTCATGCCGGGCCGAGTGGTCCTCCGGAAAGCCCCAGCGGCGCTTCGCGGAAGTCCCGGGCCCGGCTCTCACAGAAGGCCACCCGGAATGCATCTCGACCCCCTGGCGATCCTCACCGCCTTCGGGCTGATCTTCCTCGCGGAGCTCCCCGACAAGACCATGTTCGCCTCGCTGGCCATGGGCACCCGTATGCGTCCGCTCTACGTCTGGTTCGGCACGTCGTCCGCGTTCGTCGTGCACGTCGCCATCGCGGTGGGTGCCGGTGGGCTGATCGGCCTGCTGCCGGACTGGATCGTCAAGCTGGTCTCGGCCGTCCTGTTCGCGTTCGGGGCGTTCATGCTGCTGCGCTCCGGTGCCGGTGACGAGGACGACGACCAGGAGATCCGCACCGTGACCGGTTTCTGGCCGGTCTACTCGACCGCCTTCATGGCGGTCTTCATCAGCGAGTGGGGTGACCTGACGCAGATCACCACCGCCAACCTCGCGGCGAGCAACGGCACCTGGTCGACAGCCGTCGGAGCGGCCGCCGCCCTGATGTCCGTGTCCGCGCTGGCGCTGCTGGCCGGGCGCTTCATCGCCAAGCGGGTGCCGCTGAAGACCGTGCAGCGCGTCGGCGGCCTGTGCATGCTGGCCCTCGCGATCTGGTCGGTCGTCGAGATCTTCACCGGCTGATCCGGGGTCCTCCCCTGGCCCTCCCGCCGTTCCCCCGGCCCGGGCGCCCGCCGGCCCCGGCGCCGGGGTCAGAACAGGGCCGGGGTCTCGTCGGACGCCCCCCGCTCGAAGGCGAGCAGCCGGCGCTTGCGCTCCAGCCCGCCGCCGTATCCGGTCAGGCTCCCCGACGCCCCGATGACCCGGTGGCAGGGGACGATGATCCCGACCGGGTTCTTCCCGTTGGCGAGACCCACCGCGCGGGAGGCGCCGGGCTTGCCGAGGTCCGCGGCGAGTTCACCGTACGAGCGGGTCTCGCCGTACGGGATGCGCCGGAGGCCGGCCCAGACCTCGCGCTGGAACGCCGTGCCGTGCAGGTGGAGCGGCAGGTCGAACTCCGTCAGCTCGCCCGCGAAGTAGGCGCCGAGCTGGCGGACGGCCTCCGCGAAGGGCCGGTCGTCCGGTGCGCCGAAGTCCTCCTCGGGTGGGCGGTGCCGCTGTCCGGTCATGTACAGACCGGACAGCACGCCGCCGGTGGCCACCAGGGTGAGTGCCCCGTACGGGCTGTCGACGACGGTGTGCTGCCTGGTCGTCGTGGCCGGGGTGGTCATGGTGCTCCTTCTCCTCGGGCGGGCAGGTGGTTGATCGGGTGGTCGTCGACCGCCCACAGGTACTGCACGGCGTACGCCCGCCAGGGGCGCCAGCGCGCGGCGCGTGCGGTGAGCGCGGCCGGGGTCGATGGGAGGCCGAGCCGCTCGGCGGCGCGGCGGATGCCGAGATCGGTGGGGAGGAAGGCGTCCGGGTCCCCGAGGCCGCGCATGGCGATCACCTCCGTCGTCCAGGGTCCGAAGCCCGGCAGCGCGCCCAGCTCCGCCCTGGCCTGTTCCCAGTCGGTGCCTTCCCCCAGAAGCAGCGACCCGTCGGCGAGGGCCGCGACCAGGGTGGTGAGGGTCCTGCGGCGGCTGCGGGGCAGGGCGAGCGCCTCGGGATCGAGCCCGGCCAGCGCCTCGGGGGTGGGGAAGAGGTGGGTCAGGCCGCCCTCCGGATCGTCGAGCGGTGTGCCGTGGGCGGTGACCAGCCGGGCCGCGTGGGTACGGGCGGCAGCGGTGGAGACCTGCTGGCCGAGCACGGCGCGGACGGCGAACTCCGCGGCGTCGACCGTGCGCGGCACCCGGCGCCCGGGGCCCGCCTCGACGAGCGGGGCGAGGAGCGGGTCGGAGCCCAACTGTTCGTCGACGGCGACCGGGTCGGCGTCCAGGTCGAGCAGCCGGCGGCACCGGCTGATGGCGCGGGTGAGGTCTCGCGGGTCTGTGAGGGAGAGACGGCAGGCGACGTGACCGGGTCGCGGGGACAGCGAGACGATGCCGGGTCCGTGCGGGAGCGACAGCGTGCGGCGGTAGGCACCGTCGCGCCACTCCTCGACCCCGGGCACGGCGGTCGCGGCGAGGTGGCCGAAGAGGTTGTCGGGGTTGAGCGGGGCCCGGTAGGGCAGCCGCAGGGCGATGACCCCCGGGGTGGCGGGTGCGGCCGGCCCTCGTGCCGCCTTGGCGCGCAGCTCCCCGGGGGAGAGGGCGAAGACCTCACGGACCGTGTCGTTGAAGGTGCGGACGGAGGCGAACCCGGCGGCGAACGCCACCTCGGCCATCGGGAGGGCGGTGGTCTCGATCAGCACCCGTGCGGTCCGGGCGCGCTGGGAACGCGCGAGGGCGAGCGGTCCGGCCCCGAGTTCGGCGAGGAGCTGGCGCTCGATCTGCCGGGCGGAGTAACCGAGTCGCGCGGCGAGTCCGGGGACGCCCTCGCGGTCCACGACGCCGTCCTGGATGAGGCGCACGGCCCGGGCGACGGAGTCGGCGCGGGCGTTCCACTCCGGGGATCCGGGGCTGGTGTCGGGACGGCACCGCTTGCACGCCCGGAACCCGGCCTGCTGGCAGGCGGCCGCGCTGGGGTAGAAGGTCATGTTCACCGCCTTGGGCGGCACGACGGGGCAGCTGGGCCGGCAGTAGATCCGGGTGGTGAGGACCGCGGTGAAGAACCAGCCGTCGAAGCGGGCGTCCTTCGACCGGACCGCCCGCACGCAGCGCTCGATGTCGGTGTGCATGCTTCAAGCATCCGGCACGGACGGCTGGTCGGCTGGCGGAAATCCGACATCATCCTGGCCCTGCCAGGAACTCCTCGATCGACCGACCGCCCCGCGCTCGCTTTCGACGGTGCCGGACGAGAACGGGACGAGGACAGGACGGGTCGGAGCGGTGGTTCAGCGCAGGCCGCCCTCCAGCACCGCGCGGCCGAGCCGGGTCCGGTGGTGGAGCACCCGCACCCCCTGCCGCCGCGAAAGCAGCAGTCCCGCCTCCCGGAGCACGGTGGCGTGGCGGCTGGCCGTGGAGGGTGCGAGCCGCAGCGCCGCGGCGATGTCCATGGTGCTCATCGGGTGGTCCAGCATCCGCAGCAGCTCGGCGCGTGAGGCACCGATGAGCTGTGCCGCGGAGGCGTCCCCGCGGTGCTGCCGGCGTTCCAGCCAGCCGGGCGCGGGCGAGAGGGGGTGGACGAGGACCAGCGGCAGCTCCTCGTCCACGAGGGTGAGCGGGGCGCGCACGCAGAAGAAGGCGGGGACGAGCGTCAGCGCCCGCCCGTGCAGCACGAGTGCACGGTCCACCGGGTACGGGGCGCGCAGCCTGCGGTCCCGGTAGTGCCACCCGGGCAGTTCGTCGTACCCCGTGAGCAGGCCCTCCGCCCCGTGGGTGAGGGCCGCCTCGGCCCGGACGGCCCGGTCGGCCGCCGCCTGGGCGCGCATCACGGCCAGGTAGGGCTCGACCGCCACCCGGTAGTAGGCGCGCAGGGCGGAGCCGAGTCGGTGCAGCGCCTCGGGGCAGCCGTCGGCGAGCCGGCGCGCACCGGCTGGGGCGGGGCGGCCGGTGTGCGCGTGCAGCCGGGCGAGTTCGGCGCGCAGCCGGCGGCGGGGGGTGGAGAGCAGCCGGTCGAGCCCGGCGTCGAAGTCCGTGTCCCCGCGTCCGGGCGTGAGGAAGTCGGGGAAGTACGAGCCGTCCGGGCACAGTCGCATCAGGCCGCGTGTCATGGGGGCGAGACCGGACCGCCGCAGGGCCGCGCCCGCTTCGCGCCGCCACGCCCCGAACGCGGGGGGCGCCTGCCGGTTCTGGAGCACGTGCAGGCTCAGCGCGGTCTCCCAGAGGGGGTCGACGCCGGACGCGACGCGCAGGCGGGCCAGCTCCTGGCCCGTGAACTCCACCCGTAGCACAGCGCACCCCCGGTGGTCGCAGGCGCTCGTCGGCACCCGCCCGACGGGACTCTACGCGCATCACAGGTCCTGACGCAGCCATGCCAGAAAACGGGCTGGGCACCGGGGGCCACCCGGCCGGAACGCGCGGTGGTCCGGCCGGAACCCGTCCGCCGGACCACCGCGGCCGCTGTCACGCTCAGCAGAGCGGAACACCGGGCAGTACGGCGTCCGGGTGGTCGATGTAGATGTTGCTGACGAAGCCGTTCTGGTCGCGCAGCTTGCTCCACCAGTTGTTGCTGTAGCCCTCGGCGTTGACGGTGTCGCCCTGCTTCTGGCACAGCACCCGCACGGCCGTGGGGCCGGCGAGGGTGGTGACCACGGGAGCGGCTGCACGGGCGTCGGCGCGGACGTTGACCCCGCTGCCCCAGGTGCTGAACGGGTAGCCGCTGCCCCCGCAGCCGTTGTCACTGGTCAGGTAGGCCTGGTTGTAGCTGCCCGGGTAGGACAGGCCGGCACCGTTGATCACGATGTTCTGGCCCACGCCGTTGTACAGCTGCTCGTAGTGGATGTGGGCCCCGGAGGAGTTGCCCGTGCTGCCGGTGACCCCGATCTGCTGCCCCTGTGCGACCGACGCCCCGCTCGCCACGGAGTACGCCGAGAGGTGGAAGTAGTACGTCGTCCAGCCGCCGCCGTGGTCGATGGCTATGTAGTTGCCCGCACCGCTGGGCTGCGAGTACCGGGTGGCCCTGCCCGCGGCCGAGGCCAGCACCGGAGTGCCCGCCGTCGCACCGCCGTCGGAGCGCACGAAGTCCAGGGCGCGCCGCACCTCCGCCGAGTGGTGGCTGTACGTCCACCGCTGGCCGCAGGGGTAGGGCGCCTTGAAGACGGGTCCGGCCGTCGCACCGGCCTCCGCGGCGTGCGCCGGGGAGGCCGTGAGCCCGGCCAGGCCCAGGAGGGCCGCCGCGGCCAGGAGGGGAAGACGTCTGAGAAACCTCACGAGGGCTCCTAGGTGGGGGAAGAGGCCCGGGGGTGCCGCCGGGCCGGGGCGCGGTGGGACGTCGGGAACGTAACGGCGGGCCGTGCCGCTGACAAGCGTGCTACGGCCTCCTTCGACCAGGAACGAATGGCTTGCGCCGTCCCCCGGCCGCCGATCACTCTGAGGTCCCCACGGCAGGGCGCCGCCATGGCCGGCGCCCGGGCGCCTAGCGTCCCTACCCACCGGTGCCCGCGCCGGCCTGACGGGGTGCCGGCACGGTCCGGCCCCCGGACCCGGCCGTCCGGCACCGGTCCG
>NZ_JBEXWB010000313.1:0-7624 GCF_040629645.1 Streptomyces sp. NPDC005899
CGGGGATCCGATCGGCCGCTTCGCACGTGGCTACCGGGCCATCTCCTCCTTGAGCGCGAGGACGAAGTCGTCGACGTCCTCCTCGCGGGTGTCGAAGGCGCACATCCAGCGGACGTCACCCGCCGTCTCGTCCCAGAAGTAGAACCGGAAGCGCTTCTGCAGCCGCTCACTCACCTCGCGCGGCAGCCGGGCGAACACCGCGTTGGCCTGGACCGGGTGCAGGATCTCGACGCCGTCGACGGCGCGGACCCCCTCGGCGAGCCGCTTGGCCATGGCATTGGCGTGCCGTGCGTTCCGCAGCCAGAGGTCCTTGGCCAGGAGCGCCTCGAGCTGGACGGAGACGAAGCGCATCTTCGAGGCGAGCTGCATCGACGTCTTGCGCAGGTGCTTCATCGCGCGGACGGCGTCCGGCCGCAGGACCACGACCGCCTCGCCGAACAGGGCCCCGTTCTTGGTGCCGCCGAAGCTGAGCACGTCGACGCCGGCCGTGTTGGTGAACGTGCGCATGGGCACGTCCAGCGACGCGGCCGCGTTGGCTATCCGGGCACCGTCGAGGTGCACCTTCATGCCCCGCTCGTGGGCGTGGGCGCAGACGGCCCGGATCTCGTCCGGGGTGTAGACGGTGCCGAGTTCGGTGTTCTGCGTGAGGGACACGACCTGCGGCATCGCCCGGTGCTCGTCGTCCCAGCCGTATGCCTGGCGGTCGATGAGCTCCGGTGTGAGCTTGCCGTCGGGGGTCGGGACGGTGAGCAGTTTCAGTCCGCCCATCCGCTCCGGGGCACCGCCCTCGTCCACGTTGATGTGGGCCGACTCCGCGCAGATCACCGCACCCCAGCGGTCCGTGAGCGCCTGGAGCGCGACGACGTTGGCGCCGGTGCCGTTGAAGACGGGGAACGCCTCGGCCGTGGGGCCGAAGTGGCTGTGCATGACCCGCTGGAGGTGTTCCGTGTAGTCGTCCTCGCCGTAGGCGACCTGATGGCCGCCGTTGGCGAGCGCGAGGGCGGCGAGGACCTCCGGGTGCGCTCCCGCGTAGTTGTCACTCGCGAAGCCGCGTACCTGCGGATCGTGGTGGCGTCGCGCGTCGGTCCTCAGGGTTGCGGGGTCAGCCACAGGCGCTTTCCGTTCACTTCTCCGGCGGGCCGGTCCCAGACGCCGGCGATGGCCTCGGCCAGCTCCTCGACGTCGGTGAAGCCCGCGAACTTCGCATTCGGGCGCTCGGCGCGCATGGCGTCGTGCACCAGTGCCTTGACCACCAGGATCGCAGCAGCGGCGGCCGGGCCGGCATCGCCCCCCGCCTTCCGGAAGGCGTCGCCCAGGGCGAGCGTCCACGCCTCCGCGGCGGCCTTGGACGCCGCGTAGGCGGCGTTGCCGGCGGTCGGGCTGGTCGCCCCGGCCGCGCTGACGAGCACGTACCGGCCGCGGTCGCTGCGCTCGAGGGGGCCCTGGAAGGCGAGCGTGGTCGACTGGACGGTCCTGATGAGCAGCTTCTCGAGGAAGTCCCAGTCGGCGAGGCTCGTCTCCGCGAAGCCGGGGCTGCCGCGCCAGCCGCCGACGAGGTGGACCAGGCCGTCGATCCGGCCGAACTCCTTCTCGGTCCTCACGGCCCAGTCGCGCGCGGCGTCCAGATCCAGCAGGTCCACGGTGTCACCGGTGACGGTGGCTCCGCCGTGCGCGTACCGCGCGGCGTCCACCGCCTCGGCGAGCCGCTCCGGGTTGGCGTCCGAGGCGACCACGGTCGCGCCCGCCTCCGCCAGCCGCAGGAGGGTGGCCCGGCCCGCCGGGCCGGCCGCTCCGGCCACCGCGATCACCGCGCCCTCGAGCGCACCGCTTTGGTCGCCCATACCTGTCGCGTTCATGGCCACCGCCTCCTCAGAACCCGCGTTCACGCGGCTGCCCGCCCTGCGTCCGTCCCGGTGATCCCCTGGGTCGAGGCGACCACGTGCTTCAGCTTCTTGGCGAGCGCCTCATAGAACATGCTCAGGGGAAACTCGTCGGGAAGCACGTCGTCGACGAGCCTGCGAGGGGGCTTCGTCAGGTCCAGGGCGTCGGGACCCTTGGCCCAGAGCGATCCGGGGTGCGGGGCCAGGTAGGTCGCGACCAGGTCGTACGCGGCGAACCAGTGCACCAGCTTGGGCCGGTCGATGCCGTCGCGGTAGAGCTTCTCGATCTCACCGCAGAGCTGGTTGGTGACCTGGGGGGCCCGGGCCCAGTCGATCTTCAGCGTGTTGTCGGTCCAGCGGACCACGTCGTGCTTGTGCAGGTAGGCGAAGAGGAGCTGACCGCCCAGTCCGTCGTAGTTGCGTACCCGCTCGCCGGTGACGGGGAAGCGGAACATGCGGTCGAACAGCACCGCGAACTGGACGTCCCGGCCCTGGCCGAACCCGTCGGCCTCCAGCTTCACGGCCTCCTTGAAGGCGGTCAGGTCGCAGCGCAGTTCCTCCAGGCCGTACATCCAGAACGGCTGGCGCTGCTTGATCATGAAGGGGTCGAACGGCAGGTCACCGTGGCTGTGGGTGCGGTCGTGGACCATGTCCCAGAGGACGAAGGCCTGCTCGCAGCGCTTCTGGTCGCCGATCATCTCGCGGATGTCGTCGGGCAGCTCGAGGCCCAGGAGGTCCACGGACGCCTCGGTCACCCGGCGGAAACGGGCGGCCTCGCGGTCGCAGAAGATGCCGCCCCAGCTGAAACGCTCCGGCGCCTCGCGCACGGCGATGGTCTCGGGGAAGAGCACCGCCGAGTTGGTGTCGTAGCCGGAGGTGAAGTCCTCGAAGGTGATGCCGCAGAAGAGCGGGTTGTCGTAGCGCGTGGCCTCGAGGTCGGCGAGCCAGTCGGGCCAGACCATCCGCAGGACGACCGCCTCGAGGTTCCGGTCGGGGTTGCCGTTCTGCGTGTACATGGCGAAGACGACCAGGTGCTGGAGGCCGTCGGCACGGTTCCTGGCGGGCTGGAAGGCGAGCAGGGAGTCGAGGAAGTCGGGGACGCCGAAGCCGTCCGCGGCCCAGCGCCCGAGGTCGGTGACGAGCGCGCGGTGGTAGTCGGCGTCGTGCGGGAGCAGCGGTGAGAGCTCCTCGATCGCGGCGGTCACACGCCGCAGGGTGGCCGCGGCCGTCTCCGGGGAAGGGGCTCCCTCGGCGGAGAAGTCGATGGAGCCGTCCCCGGACTGCCAGGGGCGCAGCTCTTCCACGGCACTCTTGAGCGCGGGCCAGGCCGGGTGCTCGACGACCCGCTGGGCAGCAGCTATCGCGCCGGATACTGGGGCTTGCTCAAGAATTTCCGTCATAACTCTTCCTTCACGGGAGAACCTCGCGTCCAGCAACCGTATCCGTGCGCCGTTCCTTCGGACAAGTGGAGACCTGGAAATCATCCGGTCGCCCCCCCATGGTCACCGCTATTTTTCCCGTCACACCCCGGTTCGACAACTTCTTCCGCCGGGAAGCCGGGACACGCGGTGTCCTGCCGCCGCACCTGGTTCCCTGTGGGCACGAGCTCCGGACGAACCGGACGACGGACGGAAGCGGGAGTGCCTTGACTTTTCAGACGATCGGCCATCGAGGGGTGATGGGCGTCGCACCCGAGAACACCCTGCGGTCGTTCCTGGAGGCGGAACAGGCCGGCATGGACGCCATCGAACTCGATCTGCACCTCAGCCGGGACGGCGCGCTCGCCGTCATGCACGACGCCGCGGTGGACCGTACGACGGACGGCACCGGGCTGATCGCCGGAATGACCCTGGCCGAGCTCCGCCGGCTCGACGCCGGCCAGGGCGAGCGCGTACCCGTGTTCGAAGAGGTGCTGGACGCCGTCGGCTCGCCCCTCCAGGCCGAGATCAAGGACGTGGCGGCCGCGCGCGCCCTGGCCGACGTGATGCTGCGGCGCGGGCTCGCCGGCCGGGTCGAGGTCTCCTCGTTCCACGACGAGGCGATCGCCGAGATCTCCGGGCTGGTTCCCGGGGTGCGGACGGTGCTCATCGCCAGCCGCTGGGGCGGCGACGTGGTGGAGCGGGCGAGGACCGCGGGCGCGGCGACGCTCGCCCTGAACATCCGCCGCCTGACGCTCGAGGTGGTCGAGGAGGCGCGGGCCCGGGGCCTGCGGGTGATCGGCTGGGTGGTGAACACCCAGGACCACCTGCGGCTGGTGCGGGCGCTTGGGCTGGACGGCGCGACGACGGACTACCCGGAGATCCGCCGCGCCGGGCGCTTCACCGCGTGAGAGTCCCCGGCTCACCGCGTGAGAGCCCCCTGACGCCGCGGCCGGCGGTGCCCGGCCCGGCGGTCCGAGGGGGGTCAGGCCAAGGGGTCGGGGGCCGCGTCAGAGCCGCTTGACCAGCAGTTCGAACGCGAGGTCGTCGCGCTGGGGGATGCCGAAGCGCTCGTCGCCGTACGGGAAGGGGGTCAGTTCCCCGGTCCGGCGGTAGCCGCGGCGCTCGTACCAGGCGATCAGCTCCTCGCGGACGGTGATCACCGTCATGTGCATCTCGCTCACGCCCCAGATCTCGCGGACGGTGCGCTCCGCCTCGGCGATGATCACCTTGCCGAGGCCGGCGCCCTGCAGATCCGGCCTGACGGCGAACATCCCGAAGTAGGCCGCCGCGCCCCGGTGTTCGAGCTGGCAGCAGGCGACCGGCTCGCCGTCCCGCTCGGCGACGAGCATCCGCCCGGACGGGGCCGCGACCACTTGGCGCACCGCGTCCGCGTCGGTGCGCTGCCCCTTCAGCATGTCGGCCTCCGAGGTCCAGCCGCCCCGGCTGGCCTCCCCGCGGTAGGCGGATTCGACGAGCCCCACCAGGACCGGGACATCGGCCTCGGTCGCGACGCGGAAGGTCAGCTGTGTCCGGCCGGGGGCCGGTGCGGTGTCCATGGTGGCGTTCTCCGGTGGTGTGCTGCCGACAAGTGCCGTCCGAGCCTAACGGGCGCCCGGCCGGGTCCGGCCGCGACCGTCTCCGCAGGCCGGGTCGCGCTCCCCCTGTACCTCGATGCGCCCCGGTAGGGCGGGGCCGCGCTGGGCATCGATGGGGCGACACCGGCGTCGTTCGCCGAGGGGGAGGTACACCGTGCACGGACCGGCACTCTCCGGATGGCTGTCGATGGCGCTGTGCGCGATCACGGGCTCGTACTGCCTGCTGCGGACGCGCGGCGGCACGGAAGGGGAGCGCAGGACGGCACGCGCCGAGGCGGTTATGGGGTTCGGCATGGCCGTGATGGCGGCACCGGCGGTCCTGCCGAAGCTCCCGGACCGGATGTGGGCGGTGTACGCCGTGGTGTTCGGCGGTGCGGCGGTGCGCGCGCTCCTGACCGCCCGGCACGGCGGCCCGCATCTGCACCACCTGGTGGGGTCCCTGGCCATGGTCTACATGGGTGTGGCGATGGCTCCGTGGGCGGGGCACGGCGGGCACCCCGGCCACGGCGCGGCGGGGAGCAGCGGGGCCGCCGGCGGCGTGCCCCTGCTGACGGGCGCGCTGCTCGCGTACTACGCGCTGTACCTGCTGCGCTCGGCGAGCGGGATGGTGCCGGTGGCCGCCCACGCGGGCGGCCCACCCGCACCCGGCGGGACCGGCGGTTCGAGCACGCCGGGCGGTGCCCCGCACGCGCGGCTCGACCTGACTCCGGCGTGCCGACTGACGATGGCCGTGGCCATGTTCGCCATGCTGCTCACACTGTGAGACGAGAACCGCGCGGAACCGTGGCGTGCGTCACTTGCCGCACGCGGCCGTACCGGTGGGCGCCGGGCACTCATAGGCTGACGTCATGTTGGTCTCCTGCACGCTGCTGCTGCTCGGTGCACTGGCCGCTGTCGTCGCTCCCGGCCTGATGGCGCGGGCCCGGTGGCCGGAGCGCGAGCCGGTCGTGGCCCTGTGGGTCTGGCAGTGCGTGGTGGCGGGGGTCCTGCTCTCCTTCGCCCTGTCCATGACGTTCAGCGCGGCGGCCGCCTGGCAGGCGGTGCGCGGGCACGTCTTCGCCCCCGCACCGCACGGTGTGGCGGAGGCCTACGCGCTCGGCGCGTACGGGCCGTGGTCGGCGGTCATCGCCGTGGTGCTGGCGCTCGGCGGGCTGTGGACCGCCGCCATGCTGGCACGGGAGATCCACCGGTCGCGGCTGCGCCGCAGGAGGCGGCGCGGCGAACTGCTGGTCCGTTCGCCCCTGCTGCCCGGCGAGGAGCCGGGCACGGAGCGCCTGGTGGTGCTGGAGGGGGAGCGCCCGGACGCCTGGTGGCTTCCCGGAGCCGCCCCGCGGCTGGTCGTCACGACGGCCGCCCTGGGTCGCCTGAAAGGCCGTCAGCTGGATGCGGTGCTGGCGCACGAGCGAGGGCACGCGCGGGCCCGGCACGACTGGCTCCTGTACTGCTCGTCGGCCCTGGCGACCGGTTTTCCCCAGGTCCCGGTGTTCGCCGCGTTCCGTGACGAGATGCACCGCCTCGTCGAACTGGCCGCGGACGACATGGCGTCACGGCGCTTCGGCCGGCTCACGACGGCTCTCGCCCTGGTCGGTCTCAACGAGGACCGCGGGGTGTTCGGCCCGTGCCCCGCGCCGGACGCGCAGGTCCCGATCCGGGTCAACCGGTTGCTCGCCCCGGTGGAACGTCTCACCGCCGGGCGCCGGTTGAGGCTGACGGCCGCCGCCGCCCTGGTGCCGGTCGTGCCGTTGCTGGTCGCGTTCGCACCGGGGCTCAGGGCTCTGGGATAGCCGGATCCGCGGGTCGTCGGCGAGGATCACTTCCATGCACTCCCCTCCACACTTCCCGCCGCGCTCCTCGCACACCGGATCACTCCTGCTGCGCGCGGGCGTCGTCTGCGCCACTCTTTCCGCCCTCCTGACCGCTCTTGTCGCCGCCGGTTGCTGGCCACTGATGTTGCTGGACAGCACGGTGGCGAACTCGCTGCACCGCGAGGCCGTGGGCGAACCGGGGCTCGTCCACGTCAACCGCGTGCTCACGGACTGGGTGTGGGATCCGCTGGCGATGCGCGCGCTGACCGCTGTGGTGGTGATCACCCTGTGGTGGCGCGGAGCCGGTCTGCTCGCCGTCTGGGTCGCGGCGACCAGTGCCCTGGCGACCCTGCTCCAGCAGGGGCTGAAGGCCGCGGTGGGACGGGAGCGTCCGCAGTGGCCCGACCCGGTGGACTCGGCGCACTACGCCGCCTTCCCCTCCGGTCACGCCATGACCGCGATGGTGACCTTCGGGCTCCTCCTGTGGCTGCTGCGCCTGTACGGGGCGGCACCGCTCCTGTGGTGGACCGCGCTGGTGGTGGCCGTGGTCTCCGTGGCAGGCGTCGCCTTCACCCGCCTCTACCTGGGCGTTCACTGGCTCACCGATGTCCTTGCGGGGTTGCTGCTGGGTGCGGCCGTGACCGCCTTCTCGGCGGCCTGGTACAGGGCGCGGTGGGCCGGCGGCGCGGCGGCGCCGTTGTAGGGCCGGGAGACCACGGGGATGATCGGGCCATGCGGCCCACAGGTGTGCTCTTCGACTTCTCCGGAACCCTCTTCCGCGTCGAGGACGTCGGCGCGTGGTTCCGGGCCGTCCTCGACGAGCGCGGAACGACCATGGAACAGTCCGATGTCGAGCGGTACGTCCGGCGGCTGACGGCCGCGGGGGCCCTGCCCGGCGGGCCGCCCCCGGTGCGGGTCCCGCC
>NZ_JBEXWB010000314.1:0-7623 GCF_040629645.1 Streptomyces sp. NPDC005899
CCGCCGTCCTCGCCCCCGCCCATGCCCGCGGCCCCGCCGCCGGGTGCCGGGCGGCCCGGAGGCCCTTCCAGCGACTGGCGCCCGCCGGCCGCGTCCGGTCCCATGCCGGACGCGGCGGTGCGGCGCTGGATCGAGATCAACGGCACCCGCCATCAGATCTCCCGCCCGACGTTGGTGATGGGACGAAGCACCGACGCCGACGTGCGGATCGACGACCCCGGCGTCTCGCGCCGGCACTGTGAGATCCGGACCGGAACGCCCTCGACGATCCAGGATCTCGGGTCCACCAACGGCATCGTGGTGGACGGGCAGCACACCACCCGCGCTACGCTCCGCGACGGCTCGCGGATCGTCGTGGGCAGCACCACCATCGTTTACCGGCAAGCCGAAGGGTGAAGCGGGGGCAATGTCAGAGCTGACCCTGACGGTCATGCGGCTAGGTTTCCTGGCTGTTCTGTGGCTATTCGTAATCGTGGCCGTCCAGGTCATTCGCAGCGACCTGTTCGGAACGCGCGTCACGCAGCGCGGCTCACGCCGCACTGCCGCCGACGCGCGCCCGCAGCAGGCGCGTCAACAGCAGGCGGCACCCCCTCAGCAGCGCCAGCAGCCCGGGCGTCAGCGTCGCGGGGCGCCCACGAAGCTGGTGGTCTCCGAAGGGACGCTCACCGGCACCACGGTCGCGCTCCAGGGGCAGACCATCACGCTGGGGCGGGCGCACGACTCAACGATCGTGCTGGACGACGACTACGCGTCCAGCAGGCATGCCAGGATCTACCCGGACCGGGACGGCCAGTGGATCGTCGAGGATCTCGGGTCCACCAACGGCACCTATCTCGACCGGACCCGGCTCACCACCCCGACACCTGTTCCGCTGGGCGCGCCGATCCGCATCGGCAAGACCGTCATCGAGCTGCGGAAGTAGTACGACAATGAGCGAGCGGAGCGAGCGAGCCGCGGCGGTCCTGACCGAGGACCCGGCGCGGCTCCCGACCGGAGGGTGGGCAGTGTGGCTCGAGACCGGCTGGCGCGACAGTCGACCGGCGAGCCGACGGGCGAGGTGCGCATGAGCTTGTCCCTGCGCTTCGCCGCCGGATCGCACAAGGGCATGATCCGGGAGGGGAACGAGGACTCCGGCTACGCCGGCCCCCGCCTTCTCGCCATCGCCGACGGCATGGGCGGCCAGGCGGCCGGCGAGGTCGCCAGCTCCGAGGTGATCTCCACGCTCGTCCAGCTCGACGACGACGTGCCGGGCTCCGACATCCTCACCTCCCTCGGCACGGCGGTCCAGCGGGCCAACGACCAGCTGCGCGTCATGGTCGAGGAGGACCCCCAGCTCGAGGGCATGGGCACCACGCTCACCGCCCTGCTCTGGACCGGTCAGCGGCTCGGGCTCGTCCACGTCGGCGACTCGCGCGCCTACCTCCTGCGCGACGGCGTACTGACGCAGATCACCCAGGACCACACCTGGGTGCAGCGTCTCGTCGACGAGGGGCGGATCACCGAGGAAGAGGCCACCACCCACCCGCAGCGCTCCCTGCTGATGCGGGCGCTCGGCAGCGGCGACCACGTGGAGCCGGATCTCTCCATCCGCGAGGTCCGCACCGGGGACCGCTACCTGATCTGCTCCGACGGGCTCTCCGGCGTCGTCTCCCACCAGACGATGGAGGAGACCCTCGCCAGCTACCAGGGCCCCCAGGAGACCATCCAGGAGCTCATCCAGCTCGCTCTGCGTGGCGGTGGCCCCGACAACATCACCTGCATCGTCGCCGACGTGCTGGACGTCGACAGCAACGACACCCTGGCCGGGCAGCTCAACGACACGCCGGTCATCGTCGGCGCGGTCGCCGAGAACCAGGCCGCCCAGGCGAACGACGGCCGTGCCATGGAGACGCCCGCCGGCCGCGCCGCCGGCCTCGGCCGCCCCGTCCCCCCGCCCGCCGGAGGCTTCGGCCCTCCCGGCAGCGGTGACGACATGGGGTACGGCTCCGGCCCGGACGGCGCTCTGAGCTCGTACACCGACGACGACTTCGTCAAGCCCCGCGCCGGCCGCAGGTGGCTGAAGCGGTCGGTCTACATCGTGCTGGCCCTGGCCGTCATCGGCGGTGGCGTCTACGGCGGTTACCGCTGGACCCAGACCCAGTTCTACGTGGGTGCCAAGGACGAGAACGTGGCGCTGTTCCGCGGGATCAGCCAGGATCTCGCCTGGGTGTCGCTCTCCGAAGTGGAGGAGAGCACCGCGATCGAACTGAAGTACCTCCCGCCCTACCAGCGCAAGCAGGTGGAGGCGACCATCGCCGAGGGCAACCTCACGGACGCCCGCCAGAAGGTCGGCGAGCTGGAGGCACAGGCGTCCGCGTGCAAGAAGGACGCGCAGCGCCGCGCGGCCGCGGCGGAAGCCGCCAAGAGCCAGAACGAGAACGCCGACAGCACATCCGCCACGCCCCCTGCCAAGGGCGACAAGAAGACCGCGACCCCCACTCCCGGCCCCAGCCTCTCGGAGGAAGAGAAGAAGCTGGTCCCGCAGTGCGGTAAGCAGTAAGCCGTAGGGGGCCTTCAGCACCATGAGCGTTGTCACCAACACCACCACCATCGGGGCCATCGACGCGCCGAGCCGCCGCAACACCGAACTGGCACTGGTCGCCTTCGCCGTCCTGATCTCGGTGTTCGCCTACGCCAACGTGGGCCTCGCCCTCAACGGCGAACTGCCCGCCGGCATGCTCGGCTACGGCCTGGGCCTCGCCCTGCTCGGCGGCGTGGCGCACCTCGCCGTCCGGCGGTTCGCCCCGTACGCGGACCCGTTGCTGCTGCCACTGGCGACCTTGCTGAACGGGCTGGGACTGGCGTTCATCTGGCGTCTGGACCAGTCCGAACGCTTCCAGGCCCTCACGACCTTCGTCCCGGCGGCCTCCAAGCAGCTGATGTTCTCGGCCGTGGGTGTGGCCCTGATGGTGGGCGTACTCATCGCCCTCAAGGACCACCGCATCCTGCAGCGCTACACCTACATCTCCATGCTGGTGGCGCTGTTCCTCCTGATCCTCCCGATGTTCTTCCCCTCCGTGAACGGCGCCAAGATCTGGATCAAGATCCCCGGTGTCGGCACCATCCAGCCGGGAGAGTTCGCCAAGATCATCATCGCGGTGTTCTTCGCCGGA
Source organism: Streptomyces sp. NPDC005899 (assembly GCF_040629645.1). Lineage (NCBI taxonomy): Bacteria > Bacillati > Actinomycetota > Actinomycetes > Kitasatosporales > Streptomycetaceae > Streptomyces > Streptomyces sp. NPDC005899. The sequence goes on from NZ_JBEXWB010000314.1 coordinate 3,153, forward strand.
TACCTCATGGTCAAGCGGGACGCCCTCGCCCTGGCCAGCCGCCGCTTCATGGGGCTCTACCTGCCCCGGGGCCGCGACCTCGGGCCCATCCTCATGGTGTGGGCGTTCTCGATCCTCATCCTGGTCTTCGAGACCGACCTGGGATCGTCCCTGCTGTTCTTCGGCATGTTCGTCGTCATGCTGTACGTCGCCACCGAGCGCACGAGCTGGATCGTCTTCGGTCTGCTGATGTCCGGAGCTGGCGCTGTCGGAGTGGCGACGTTCGAGCCGCACGTCCAGGACCGCGTCACCGCCTGGCTCGACCCGTTCGCGGGCTGGGGCAAGGAGATGGCGAGTGAGCAGATGGCCAAGTCCCTGATGGCCTTCGGATCGGGCGGCACCCTGGGCACCGGGCTCGGACAGGGCAACTCCGACCTGATCGGCTTCGCCGCCAACTCCGACTTCATCCTCGCCACCGTCGGCGAGGAGCTCGGCCTGGCGGGCATGATGGGCGTCCTGCTGATCTACGGCCTGATCGTCGAGCGTGGTGTCCGCACGGCGCTGGCCGCCCGCGACCCCTTCGGCAAACTCCTCGCGATCGGGCTCTCCGGCTCCTTCGCGATCCAGGTCTTCGTCGTCGCCGGCGGTGTCATGGGGCTCATCCCCCTGACCGGCATGACCATGCCGTTCCTCGCAGCCGGCGGTTCGTCCGTCATCGCCAACTGGGCGCTCGTCGGCATCCTGATCAGAATCAGCGACACCGCCCGACGCCCTGCCCCGGCCCCAGCCCCGTCCCCGGACGCCGAGATGACCCAGGTGGTCCGACCGTGAACAAGCCGCTCCGCCGCATCGCGATGTTCTGCGGCCTCCTCATCCTCGCCCTGCTCGTGCGCACCAACTACCTCCAGTACGTCCGGGCCGACGAGCTCAACACGAACGAGCACAACCGCCGCGTCGAGATCGAGCGTTACGCACACGAGCGCGGCAACATCATCGTCGACGGCGAACCGATCACCGGCTCCGTCGAGACGAAGGACAGCGACTTCAAGTACAAGCGGGTCTGGAAGAACGGACCCATGTGGGCGCCCGTCACCGGCTACTCCTCGCAGGCCTTCGACTCCTCGCAGCTGGAGAACCTCGAGGACGGCATCCTCACCGGCAACAGCGACCAGCTGTTCTTCGACCGCACCCTCTCGATGTTCACGGGCGAGAAGAAGACCGGCGGCAACATCGTCACCACCCTGAACGGCGCCGCGCAGAAGGCCGCCTTCAAGGGGCTCGGTGACAAGAAGGGCGCCGTCGCCGCGCTCGATCCGCAGACCGGCGCCATCCTGGCCCTGGCCAGCACCCCGTCGTACGACCCGTCCGTCTTCGCGGGCAACTCCCTCAAGGACTCCGACGCCCGGCAGAAGCTCCTCAAGGACGAGGACAAGCCGATGCTGAACCGGGCCCTGCGGGAGACCTACCCGCCCGGTTCGACGTTCAAGGTCGTCACCGCCGCCGCGGCACTGGAGAACGGCCTCTACACCGACATCGACGCGAAGACGGAGTCGCCCCTGCCCTGGCGACTCCCCCAGTCGACGAACCTGCTGCAGAACGAGGGCACCATCCCGTGCGAGAACGCCTCCCTCCGGGAGGCCCTGCGCTGGTCCTGCAACACCGTCTTCGGCAAGATGAGCGACGACCTCGGCAACGACAAGATGATCGAGCAGGCCGACAAGTTCGGCTTCAACAAAGAGGTCTTCACCCCGGTCCGGGCGGACGCGAGCGTCTACCCGAAGGACAACCGCCCGCAGAACGCGATGGCGGGCATCGGCCAGGCGTCCAACCGCGCCACGCCCCTGCAGATGGCCATGGTCGCCTCCGCCATCGCCAACGACGGCAAGCTCATGCAGCCGTACATGGTCGCCCAGCGGCAGGCCCCCAACCTGGACGTCATCTACACCCACGAGAAGGAGCAGCTCAGCGAGCCGCTCTCGGGGGAGAACGCCCAGAAGCTGCAGCAGATGATGGAGACCGTGGTCAAGGACGGCACGGGGAAGAGGGCCCAGATCGAAGGGGTGACGGTCGGCGGCAAGACCGGCACCGCGCAGCACGGCCTCAACAACAGCGAGAAGCCGTACGCCTGGTTCATCTCCTACGCCAAGACCGACAGCGGCTCCCCGGTCGCCGTCGCCGTGGTCGTCGAGGACGGCAACGCCAACCGCGACGACATCTCCGGTGGTGGTCTGGCCGCGCCGATCGCCAAGAACGTGATGAAGGCGGTACTCGACGGAAAGAAGTGACACTCGTCACAGCTTCTGTCCACACCGGCACGTAGCGATACCGGTCGGATATCGGCTGACGGGTGCGGGCCGATCACACCGGGCGCGCCCGGTAGCGTTAGCGCGAACAGCGCACCGCCGGACCACACACACGGGTGCGGTCGGGACTGACGGAGAGGGCTGGATCAGTTATGGAAGAGCCGCGTCGCCTCGGCGGCCGGTACGAGCTGGGCTCGGTGCTCGGCCGTGGTGGCATGGCCGAGGTCTACCTCGCCCACGACACCCGGCTCGGCCGCACCGTCGCTGTGAAGACGCTGCGGGCCGACCTCGCCCGTGACCCGTCCTTCCAGGCCCGGTTCCGCCGTGAGGCCCAGTCGGCCGCCTCGCTCAACCACCCCGCGATCGTCGCCGTCTACGACACGGGCGAGGACTACGTCGACGGTGTCTCCATCCCGTACATCGTGATGGAGTACGTCGACGGGTCCACGCTGCGCGAGCTCCTGCACTCCGGGCGCAAGCTCCTGCCCGAGCGCACGCTCGAGATGACGGTCGGGATCCTCCAGGCGCTGGAGTACTCCCACCGCGCCCAGATCGTCCACCGCGACATCAAGCCCGCGAACGTCATGCTGACGCGCACCGGCCAGGTCAAGGTCATGGACTTCGGCATCGCCCGCGCCATGGGCGACTCCGGGATGACGATGACCCAGACCGCCGCCGTCATCGGCACCGCCCAGTACCTCTCCCCGGAGCAGGCGAAGGGCGAGCAGGTCGACGCCCGCTCCGACCTCTACTCCACCGGCTGCCTGCTCTACGAGCTGCTCGCCGTACGGCCGCCGTTCGTCGGGGACTCGCCCGTCGCGGTCGCCTACCAGCACGTGCGCGAGGAACCGCAGCCGCCGAGCAACTTCGACTCCGAGATCACGCCCGAGATGGACGCGATCGTGCTGAAGGCGCTCACCAAGGACCCCGACTACCGCTACCAGTCGGCCGACGAGATGCGTGCCGACATCGAGGCGTGCCTCGACGGGCAGCCGGTCGCGGCGACCGCGGCCATGGGAGCGGCGGGTTACGGCGGATACGACGCCTACAACCACGACCAGCCCACGACGGCTCTGCGCCAGGCGGACCCGGGCGGCGCACCGACCTCCATGCTGCCCCCGGTGAACCCCGACGACGGCTACGGTCACGACGACCGGCCCGGGCGGCGGCGCCAGCAGAAGAAGAACAACACCTCGACGATCCTGCTGGTCGCCGCGGGCATCCTGGTGCTCGTGGGCGCGATCCTGATCGGCCGTTCGGTCTTCGGGGACAACGAGGGCAGCAGCGGTACCGTCCCCGTCCCCAAGCTGGTCGGCTCCACGCTCGAGGGCGCCCAGAAACTCGCGGACAACTCCGAGGTCACCCTGAAGGTCGGTGCCAAGGAGCCCTGCGAGAACCAGGACGAGGGCAAGATCTGCAGCCAGAGCCCGTCGGACGGCGAGATGAAGACGGGTGAGACCGTCACCGTCGTCGTCTCCACCGGTGCGCCGAAGATCGAGGTCCCCAACGTCCTGGAGAAGTCCGAGGAGACCGCCCGCAAGGAGCTGGAGGACAAGGGCTTCACGGTCGACGTCACCTCGGTCGAGTCCGACGCGACACCGGGCACGGTCACCAAGCAGGACCCGGAGGGCGGCTCGAAGGCCGCCAAGGACAGCGAGATCACGCTGACGGTGGCCAAGCAGGCACTGCTGGACCTGCCGGTGCTGAACCGCACGTACGCGGAGGCGGAAGCCCAGCTCCGGGGCATCGGCTTCACCAACATCAGCCGGACGGACGTGGACTCCGACAAGCCGAAGGACACGGTCGTCGGCCAGTCCCCCGAAGGCCCGAGCAAGCAGGCCAAGGACGTCCAGATCGTCCTCAAGGTCTCCAAGGGCCCGGCCCAGCCGGAGAAGGTCGGTGTCCCCGACCTGGCCGGCATGACACTGGGCCAGGCCAAGGCCGCACTGGCACAGGCCGGATTGCAGATCAACGTGCAGGGCGCGACCGACGACAACGCCAGGGTCGTGGGCTTCCAGCCTCAGGCGGGCCAGATGGTCGACAAGAACAGCGCGGTCAACGTGCAGGCCCTGCCGGGCAACAACGGCGGGGACAACGGTGGGGACAACGGTGGCGACGGCGGCGGCTTCTTCGGCGGCCGCTCGGGCTGAGAGGCCCGTACGGGCCGGCCTGCCGGCCACCGGCAGGCC
>NZ_JBEXWB010000315.1:0-7534 GCF_040629645.1 Streptomyces sp. NPDC005899
TGTCGCGGAGGCACCGAGCCGGGCCACTCTCCCGCACGGCCCGTACGCGGGCAGGAGCTGACGATCCGGCGGCGGAGCGGGCGAGGCACCGGCCGACGGCCACCGTCGGCGGCCCCACGGAGCAGGGTCCGGCACTCTCGTTCCGCGTACGGTTCGATCCGCGTTCGGTTCGATCCGCGTATGGAGGACACTCACGTCCGTCCTCGTATCCGTCGGCCGCCGGCTGTCACCCCGGCCGGGCGCCCGCGGCCGTTGCTCGCGGGCCGCGGCCGTCGAGCCGTCAGGCGGTGAGCGTCACCGCTTCGGCGTCCGTGACCTCGCCCGCCAGTGCTCCGCCCTCGACCGTCTCGCCCACGAGGGTCTCGTCCAGATACCGCCCGGCCACGGCGAGCGCGTCCTCGACGTTCCGAGTGCCGGTGGAGACGCACAGCGTGTAGCTGATGTCCTCCAGAGCTGCTCCCGCCGAACCGGAGGTCCCGCTCAGCGCCTCGTACCGCTCGACGAGTCCGCGGAGGATCGTGGGGTGGGGCATCAGCACGGCTGCTTCCTTCCGTCGCATCGGAGTGTCATCGTCCGGATGCCCGTCATCCGTACTCCCATGCGTGTCGGATCGCGGCGGTTCCGGAAGCGGGGCGCGCCGGGCCGCGACCCGTGCGGTCCCCGGGAGCGCGGGGAGGCTCGCCGCCGGGTCGTGGGGCGCGCGATCACGTCGTCCGTTCGACCCGCTGCGGTGGTGGGGCCCCGGCGGTGGCGGGAGCATGAGGCCTGGAGACCGTCCACGGGAAGGGGCCGGGCACGCCCGCCTTCTCGCGTTCCGGATTTCCGCTTCCCCGGCGGAGCGGCCCGGCACCCCGGAGTCCGGGGCGGTCCCCACCGCATCACGAGCGGACTCAGGGGTACGAGGCACAACTCAGCCGCGAACCCGGGACAGCGAGAAGGAGTAGTTGGCTGTGACAGACGTAGCGAGCCAAGGACCCGACCACGAGGACGACCGCCCGGTGCTGACGAACCGGCAGGGGCACCCCGTCTACGACAACCAGAACCAGCGCACCGTGGGGGCCAGAGGACCGGCCACCCTGGAGAACTACCAGTTCCTGGAGAAGATCAGCCACTTCGACCGGGAGCGCATCCCCGAGCGCGTGGTGCACGCGCGGGGTGTGACGACGTACGGCTACTTCGAGGCGTACGGCACCTGGGGCGACGAGCCCATCTCGCGGTACACGCGGGCCAAGCTGTTCCAGGACGCGGGCAAGCGCACCGACGTCGCCGTCCGCTTCTCCACGGTGATCGGCGGCCGTGACTCCTCCGAGGCCGCCCGGGACCCGCGCGGTTTCGCCGTGAAGTTCTACACCGAGGACGGCAACTGGGACCTCGTGGGCAACAACCTCGGCGTCTTCTTCATCCGGGACGCGATCAAGTTCCCCGACGTCATCCACGCCCTCAAGCCGGACCCGGTCTCCCACGAGCAGAAGCCGGGGCGGATCTTCGACTTCATGTCGCAGACCCCGGAGAGCATGCACATGCTCGTGAACCTGTTCAGCCCGCGCGGCATCCCCTCCGACTACCGCCACATGCAGGGCTTCGGCGTCAACACCTACAAGTGGGTGAACGCCGAGGGCGAGTCGGTGCTGGTGAAGTACCACTGGCTACCCAAGCAGGGCGTGCGCAGCATGACCGCCGAGGACGCGGCCAACGTCCAGGCGAAGGAGCTGGGGCACGCCACCAAGGACCTCTACGAGGCCATCGGGCGGGGTGACTACCCGGAGTGGGAACTGGTCGTGCAGATGATGTCCGACGGGGAACACCCCGAGCTGGACTTCGACCCGCTCGACGACACGAAGACCTGGCCGGAGCAGGACTTCCCGCCGAAGCCGGTGGGCCGGATGGTGCTGAACCGGGTGCCGGACAACTACTTCGCCGAGAACGAGCAGGCGTCCTTCGGCACGGGTGTGCTGGTCGACGGGCTGGACTTCTCCGACGACAAGATGCTGGTCGGCCGGACCTTCTCGTACAGCGACACCCAGCGCTACCGGGTGGGTCCGAACTACCTGCAGCTTCCGGTCAACCAGGCCAAGAACGCGCGCGTGGCCACCAACCAGCGCGACGGCATGATGGCGTACGACAACGGGCACCACGGTGACAACCCGGAGGTGAACTACGAGCCGTCGATCACCGGCGGGCTGCGCGAGGGCTCCTATCCGACGCATGACGAGCAGGGGCCCGAGATCCGCGGCCGGCTCACCCGCAAGCGGATCCCCCTGACCAACGACTACCTGCAGGCGGGCCAGCGGTACCTGCTGCTGGAGGACTGGGAGCGGGACGACCTGGTGGCCAACTTCGTCGACATGCTCTCTCAGTGCGATCGGCCGGTGCAGGAGCGCATGGTGTGGCACTTCCTGCTCGTCGAGAACGATCTGGGCCTGCGGGTCGGCGAGGGGCTCGGCATCAGCCCCCAGGACGTGTCGGGGCTGAAGCCGCTGGCGAGCCAGGACCTGTCGGACGAGGACCGCAAGCGCCTCGCCAACCTGGGCAAGAACCCGCCGCGTGACGTCGAGGGCCTGACGATGACCCACTGCGTGCCCGACGAACGGCACGTCGTCAACCGCTGAACCGGCGGGACGGGAGAGTGGCTGTGCGCCTGTTGCTGACGTCGGACACCCATGTGCCGAAACGGGCCAGGGCGCTGCCCGCGCCCCTGCTGGCGGAGATCGACGCGGCCGACGTCGTCCTCCACGCCGGAGACTGGGTGGACGCGGCGACCCTGGACCTCTTCGAGGCCCGTGCCCGGCGCCTCGTCGGCGTGTTCGGCAACAACGACGGGCCGGAGCTGAGAGCGCGGCTGGCGGAGGTGGCACGCGTGGAGTGCGACGGACTCCGCATCGGTGTCGTGCACGAGACGGGCGCGTCGCAGGGCCGGGAGCGACGGTGCGCCGAGCGCTTTCCCGATCTCGACGTCCTGGTGTTCGGCCACAGCCACATCCCGTGGGACACGGTCGCCCCCGGCGGGCTGCGGCTGCTCAATCCGGGGTCGCCGACCGACAGGCGGCGTCAGCCGCACCGCACCTTCATGACGGCGGAGGCGACCGGCGGGCGGCTCGCCGACGTGCGGCTGCACCGCCTTCCGCCCCGCGGGTGACGGAGCACGCGCTGCGCCACGTGGACGGGGCCGGGGAGCAGTTCCCCGGCCCCGTCCACGTCTCCGGGCAGGGGTACCCACCCGCCGGTGCGGAGTCAGTGCCCGCCGGAGAGTTCGCCGCTCAGCGAACCGTGCATGCGGGCGCTGGGGCCGTTGAGCCCGGTGATCCGGACGGTCTTGCCGCGCTGCGCGTACTTGGTCTCGATCGCGTCCAGGGCGGCTACGGACGAGGCGTCCCAGACGTGGGCGGACGACAGGTCGATGACGACGTCGTCCGGGTCGCCCGCGTAGTCGAACCGGCCGACGAGATCGTTGGACGAGGCGAAGAACAGCTCCCCGGTGACGCGGTACACGACGGTGGTGCCGTCCGGGTCGACGACGGAGGTGACCTCGGCCAGGTGCGCGACACGGCGGGCGAAGACGATCATCGCGGTGACCGAGCCGACGACGACGCCGACGGCCAGGTTGTGCGTGGCGACGACGCAGGCCACGGTGACCACCATGACGGTGATCTCCCCCGCCGGCATCCGCCTCAGCGTCCTGGGGGCGACGGAGTGCCAGTCGAAGGTCGCGAACGACACCATGACCATGACGGCCACCAGAGCGGCCATGGGGATGTCGGAGACGACGGGCCCGAAGACGATGCACAGCACCATCAGGAAGGCCCCGGCGAGGAAGGTCGACAGGCGCGTCCGGGCCCCGGACACCTTCACGTTGATCATCGTCTGGCCGATCATGGCGCAGCCGCCCATGCCGCCGAAGAAGCCGGTGACGATGTTGGCGATGCCCTGGCCGATGGACTCGCGGGTCTTGTCGGAGTGGGTGTCCGTGATGTCGTCGACGAGCTTCGCCGTCATCAGCGACTCCATCAGCCCGACCAGCGCCATGGCGAAGGCGTACGGGGCGACGGTCGCCAGCGTCCCGAGGGTGAGGGGGACGTCCGGCAGACCCGGCACGGGCAGGGAGGAGGGGAGCGCTCCCTTGTCCCCCACGGTGGGGACCGCGATGCCGGCCGCGACGGTGATGACGGTGAGGACGGCGATGGAGACCAGCGGCGCCGGTACCACCTTCGTGATCCTCGGGAGGAGCACCAATAGCACCAGACCGGCGATGATCAGCGGGTAGACGGGCCACGGCACGTCACGCATCTCCGGGACCTGCGCCATGAAGATGAGCACGGCGAGCGCGTTGACGAAGCCGACCATGACCGAGCGGGGGACGAACCGCATCAGTCTCGCCACCCCGAGCGCACCGAGCACGATCTGGAAGACGCCGGCCAGGATGACCGCGGCGATCAGGTACCCCAGGCCGTGCTCCCGGTTCAGCGGCCCGATCACGAGGGCGACCGCTCCGGTGGCAGCGGAGATCATCGCGCGCCGGCCGCCCACCACGGAGATCACCACGGCCATGGTGAAGGAGGCGAACAGGCCGATCGCGGGATCGACCCCGGCGATGACCGAGAACGAGATCGCCTCGGGGATCAGCGCCAGCGCGACGACGAGGCCGCCCAGCACCTCGGTGCGCCACACCTTCGGGTCGCCCAGCCAGTCGGGACGCAGGCCCCGCAGGCGCGAAGCGGCGGATGTCGGGGAGGAAGTCAAGGAAGCGGAAACCTGTCGTACTCGGGCGACGCCCCCTGGCGCGGCTCACGGGCCGGCGTCGAGGGAACGGTGCGGGGGACGGGGGCGCCTGGCGGGCAGCCCGGGCCGTGCGGCGCGGCGACGCGAACCCGCCGCTCAGGCCGGACCGCTCGGACTCGGGCACCGACCCGCCACGGTGGGGCAGGTGGCAGCACCGGGCGTCACGAACTCGCGCACGGTGGCTCCTGCGGGTATCGGGGTGTCGGCCGGGGGCGCCGTCGGCTCCGGCACGGACGCGGCCCGGCCCACCGGGCCGGCCACGACCTGGACGACTCTACCCTAACGTTAGGGTAGAGATGGGCGGGGTCGTGGACGCGGCAGCGCCGGAGGACCGGACGAGGCAGGACGCGGACGTGGACGACAAGCACATGCAGATCGGCGAGGTGGCCGCGCGGACCGAGCTGTCCCTGCGGACCATCCGCCACTACGAGGAGATCGGCCTCGTCGTCCCCTCGGCCCGCTCGCAGGGCGGCTTCCGCCTGTACACGGAGAGCGACGTGGCCCGCCTGATGGTGGTCCGCCGGATGAAACCGCTCGGCTTCACGCTGGAGCAGATGGGCGATCTGCTGGACGCCACCGACCACCTCGACACAGGGCGCGGCACAACGCCGGACGCCGAGGAGCGGGAGCGGTACCTCGGGCGTGTGCGGAGCTACGAGCGGGCCGCGGCCGACAGAATCGCGGACCTGCGGGTGCAGTTGGAGCGCGCCGAGGAGTTCGCCGCCACACTCCGCGACCGCCTGGAGCCGACGACGCCCGCCTAGCGGCCGGGACGCCTCTCCCGGCAGCTGCGGCAGCCGCGGGTGCCCACCGGGCGTGGCGGATACCCGACCGCGCCCGATCCGTGGAGCCGCACACCGCGGAACCGGCGAAGCCCGGGCTGCTGACGGTGTGGCCTCGACGGCGGCCTTTCCGCGCACCCGCACCGGCGGGAACCGCAGGGGCGCCGTAGCAGCCAGGCCGGGCCGGCAGGACCGAGCTGCCACCCGAGGGGGAACCTGTCGGCGCCTCTCACCCGAGACGGGTACGGAGGGCCGATCGGCCGGCCGACGGCCGGGCAGGGCTCGGGTACGGTGCCCGGACCGAGCGGATCGCGGAAACCCGCTCCCGCCGGCCGCGTACCGCGCCGACCGCCGGGGGCCGCGCGGTTCACCGCGCTCCGTACGCGCTCACCCCTGGCCGAGGTCCGAGCTGAGCCAGTGCTGCGGGCGCATGTGGATGACCACCTGTTCGCCGTGTTCCTTCCAGGCGAAGTCGACGTAGCCCTCGACCTTCTCCGCGGGGAGATAGCGCGCCGAGATCTCCACCAGCTGTTCGCGGGTGGCCGGGAGCGTGCCGACGACGGGGCCTTCGACCGAGACGTAGCGGACGGTGGGTGCCACGCGGTCGACCAGCAGGGTGAAGCGGCCGGCTTCGGCGATCAGGACGCCCTTGCGGGAGCGACGACCCGTCATGATCCAGACGTCACCGCCCGGTTCGTACTGGTACCAGATCGGCACGGAGAGCGGAGCCCGCCCTCCCTCCGCCGAGTCGACGGCGAGTGCCGCGACGTGCGGCTCGGCGAGAAACCGCTCACGTTCTTCGCGGGTCAGTGCCACGAAACGCTCCTTTGTTGACCACTTCGGTGGGTATCACACGATTGTCCCCCGCCGTCGGCGCTCGGCCCGGATACGCGGCTCGCACGTCCCCGGCGTGTCCGCCGTTCCGTTTCCGGGTGGGGCTGTTCGGCATGAACCCGGGAAAGCGGGTACACGCAGCTTGCGCACCGCCCTGCAGGAGCATCGGACGGGCCCCGAGCCGAGAGGAGTTGACGAGCGTGGGACAGCACGACGCATCGACCGCCGACCGACAGGAGCGTCCGTCATGACGACGACCGTGGTGATCATCGTTGCCGTCGTCCTGGTGGCCGTGATCGCATACTTCCTCGTCCGCGCCCGGAGCGGCGGGGGCCACGGCCTGCGCCGCCGGTTCGGACCCGAGTACGACCGTACGGTCGCCCGGCACGGCGGTGACACGAAGGCCGCCGAACGCGAGCTCGCCGAGCGGGTGCGGATCCACGGCTCGCTGCACGAGCGGCCGCTGAGCCCCGAGACGCGCGAGGCCTACGCCGGCCGCTGGACGATCATCCAGCAGACCTTCATCGACTCGCCCGGCGAAGCCGTCGCCGAGGCCGACGCGCTGCTGGCGCGGCTGGCCCGGGACCGGGGCTTCCCGGACGGAGCCGGCTTCGAGGAGCAGACGGCCGCGCTGTCCGTGCACCACGCCGAGCAGATCGACGGGTACCGCAAGGTGCACAGCGCGGTGCGCGAGGGAAGCAGCACGGAGCAGCTGCGCGAGGCGCTGGTCGAGGCGCGTGCGCTGTTCGACGTACTGCTCGGAGACACGCCCGCCGAGCGCGTCCGCCCGGACCACGGGAAGACGGATCGGCACGGGGCTGACGGAAGGACGACGGCATGACGCACGACACCGAACGCATCGGACTGCCCGCCGACGGAGAGCCCCGGCCCGTGCCGGAGTCCCGGGACACCGGGCAGCCCCTCACGTCCGACGGTCCGGAGCGGACCGCGGCGGGGCGGGCGCCCCGGTCCCCGGAGCAGCAGCGGCACTCCGGGTCCGCGGAACCGGGTATATCGCGCACGGGGGCCGCGGGCCCGGACGTCCCGCACCACACCCCCGCGACGGGGCCCGACGTCCCGCAGGTCGCGGGCGCGGGGCGCGGCGCACCCCGCGAGACCACGACCGGATCGCAGCACTCGTC
>NZ_JBEXWB010000316.1:0-7504 GCF_040629645.1 Streptomyces sp. NPDC005899
GGCACGGGGTGCGGCCGCGAAAACCGGATGAGCGGCCCCGCCCGGCCGGGGTACCTTCTCGGCATGTATTCGTTCTTCCAGATCTACGAGTGAGCCGGGGGCGGGCCGACCGCCCGCCGACCGTCGCATCGATCCCTGAGCGCTCCGATCACCTCGGACCTCGTAACTCACCACGAATGGGAGAACCCCGTGGCCAAGAGCCGCAACAACCTCCTCGGTGTGGGCGGACAGCGCAAGAAGCTGTCCCGCGCCGAACAGCAGGGCGCGGGTCCCGCGCGCGACAACGACCGCAAGGCCGCCGAGGACAGGAAGCAGGAGCTGGTGCGCAAGATGCGTGAGCGCGCCGCCGGCACCGCCGAGTCGGCACCGGCGCAGGACGCCCCGGCCGAGAGCTGACCTCCTCGCACGTGCGGAACCGTAGGCCCGGACCGGTGTGCCGGTGCGGGCCCACGGGCTTGCCCGCGTCACCGCTCACCCGACCGTGCGCGGCAGCCGGAGGCTGAGCAGGGTCGTCAGCACGACGGCCGCCAGCTGCACCAGCAGCGTCACGACCAGCGCGTCCCGCATGCCCTGCCCCGACGCCAGGGACAGGAACAGCGTCCCGAGCGTGGCGACGCCCAGTGCCAGGGCCGCCTGCTGCGTCGTCGTCATCACCCCGCCGCCCACCCCGGCGCGCTCGGCCGGTACGTCGGACAGCACGATGCGGAAGAGGACGGGCAGCTGCAGGCCCTGCCCCAGGCCGGCGACCGCCACGCCCGGCAGCAGGCCGAGGAACCCGAGACCGGGCCAGCCCAGCCACACGGTCAGCGCCAGCACCGTGACGCCCACGCCCTGGATCAGTCCACCGGCCGTCACGACGCGGCTGCCGAAGCGCCGCACGAGCCGCGGGCCGGCGAGGGAGGCCGCGAAGAAGGCGGCCGCCATCGGTGCCAGCGACAGCCCCGCCGCGGCCGGGCCCATCTCCAGACCCTGCTGGAGGGCGACCGCGATCACGAACATGAAGCCGCCGAAGCCGATGGAGAAGGGCACCACCAGCGCCAGGCCGCGACGCAGCGAGACGAGCCGCAGCAGGCTCGGCGGCACCAGCGGAGTCCGCCCCCGCGCGTCGGCCCGCCGCTCCACCCGGTAGAAGGCGACGGCGACGAAGGGGAAGGCGCCCAGCGACACCCAGGTCCACAGCGGCCAGCCCGCGGCGCGGCCCTCGGTCAGGGGTGCGAGCAGCGTCACGAGGGAGGCGGCCAGCAGCAGGGTGCCCGGCACGTCCACGGGGGCGGGCCGGTCCGAGCGGGTCTCCGGCACGGAGCGGACGGCCAGGACCAGCCCGGCGACCGCGACCGGGACGTTCACCAGGAACACCGACCGCCAGCCCGCGCTCTCACCGAAGACCGAGGACAGGGGGGCCGCGGAGACCAGGAGGCCGCCCAGGATCTGGCCGGCGACCATGGAGAGTCCGGCCGTGGCCCCGTACAGGCTCATGGCCCGGGCCCGGCGGTGCCCCGCCGTGGCCGACTGGATGGTGGCGAGCACCTGGGGCAGCATGAGCGCCGCGGCGGCTCCCTGCGCCACCCGCGCCCCCACGAGGGTCCAGGCGTCCGGCGCTAGCCCGCAGGCGAGCGAGGTGAGGCCGAAGGCCGCCATACCGATGAGGAAGAGCCGGCGCCTCCCGGCCATGTCGCCGAGCCGCCCGCCGAGGACGAGCAGCACGGCGTAGGAGAGGCCGTATCCCGCGACGACCAGTTCCAGCAGGGCGGGGCCCGCGGCCAGGTCGTGGTCGATGGTGGGCAGGGCGACGTTGACGATGAAGAAGTCGATGAGCGGCAGGGCGGCCCCGAGCAGCACGGTGAACAGCCCCGTTCCGCCGAGGACGGGTGCCGGATGGTCGAACCGCGCCACCCGGTCGTGGGCGGCGGGTGCGTTCGTCAGTACGGATGATTCACTCACGTCACCGAGGATGGCCCGGCGCTCAGCCTGGTACCAGAGTCTCCTTATCCTGGTACAAGCAGCACCTGGCAAGGGGCCGGGGACTTCGGCACGCTGGGAGCATGACGACGATGGCGACGCGTGGCTCCGAGACCGACATCAGGCGCCACGAGCTGGCCGCCTTCCTGCGCAGCCGCCGTGAGCGGATCACCCCGGAGCAGGTCGGCCTGGACCGGGGCCGCCGCAGGCGCACCCCCGGGCTGCGCCGCGAGGAGGTCGCGCAGCTCTCGGCCGTCGGGGTCACCTGGTACACGTGGCTGGAGCAGGCACGCGACATCCAGGTGTCGCCGCAGGTCCTGGACGCCCTGGCCCGTGCCCTGCTGCTCGACCGCAGCGAGCGCACGCACCTCTTCGCCCTCGCCGGGGCCGCCGACCCCGCGCCGGGCTCCGACTGCACCGGCGTCACCCCGGCCCTCCAGGGCCTGCTCACCCAGCTGGAGCCCTTCCCGGCCTGCGTCCAGAACAGCCGGTACGACATCCTCGCCCACAACCGGACCTACGGGCGCCTGTTCTGCGACCTGGACGCCGTCGCCCCGGAGGACCGCAACTGCATGCTCCTCGCGTACACCCACGAGGAGTGGCGGGCCGCCGTCGTGGATCTGCCGGCCGCGCGCCGGGTGATGGCCGCCAAGTTCCGGGCCGCGATGGCGGAGCACCTGGCCGAGCCCGCGTGGAAGGCGCTCCTGGCCCGTCTGGAGGCGGCGTCGCCCGAGTTCCGGGAGATCTGGGCACGGCACGAGGTCGTGGGGCCCTCCAACCGGACCAAGCTCGTCCGCAACGCGGAGGTGGGCCTGCTCCGCCTGGAGCACACCGATCTGTGGCTGGGCCCGTCGGCGGGCCCGCGGCTGGTGTCGTACGTACCCGCCGACGAGGAGTCCCGCCGGGGGCTGGAACGCCTGATGGCGTCGGCCATCGCCGGGGCCTGAACAGCTCCCGTCCGGCGTACGCGACAATGGGGGAATGACCACGCTCGCCCCCGCCCTCCCGCAGCTCGGCATCGGCCCGCACACCGTGCGGCCGCCGGTCGTGCTCGCTCCCATGGCCGGCATCACCAACGCCCCGTTCCGCACCCTGTGCCGCGAGTTCTCCGGCGGCAAGGGGCTGTTCGTCAGCGAGATGATCACCACGCGGGCGCTGGTCGAGCGCAACGAGAAGACCATGCAGCTCATCCACTTCGACGCGAGCGAGACCCCGCGCTCCATCCAGCTGTACGGAGTGGACCCGGTGACCGTCGGCAGGGCGGTCCGCATGATCGTGGACGAGGACCTCGCCGACCACATCGACCTGAACTTCGGCTGCCCGGTCCCCAAGGTGACCCGCAAGGGCGGTGGCTCCGCGCTGCCGTACAAGCGGCCCCTGCTGCGCGCGATCCTCCGCGAGGCCGTGGCCCACGCGGGCGACCTCCCGGTGACCATCAAGATGCGCAAGGGCATCGACGACGACCACATGACCTACCTCGACGCGGGCCGCATCGCCGTGGAAGAAGGCGTCACGGCCGTCGCGCTGCACGGGAGGACGACCGCCCAGCACTACGGGGGCACCGCGGACTGGGACGCCATCGCCCGCCTCAAGGAGCACGTCCCCGAGATCCCCGTGCTCGGCAACGGCGACATCTGGTGCGCGGACGACGCCCTGCGGATGATGCGGGAGACGGGCTGCGACGGAGTGGTCGTCGGCCGCGGCTGCCTGGGCCGGCCCTGGCTCTTCGCCGACCTGGTCAGCGCGTTCGAGGGGACGGGTGTCCGGCACACGCCCACCCTGCGCGAGGTCGCGGACGTCATGGTCCGGCACGCGACCCTGCTGGGGGAGTGGATCGGCGACGAGAGCCGGGGAGTGATCGACTTCCGCAAGCACGTGGCCTGGTACCTCAAGGGCTTCGCGGTCGGTTCCGAGATGCGCCGGAAGCTCGCGGTCACCTCCTCGCTGGAGGAGCTGGGCGGTCAGCTGCGGGAGCTGGACCTCGACCAGGCGTGGCCCGAGGGTGCCGACGGCCCCCGGGGGCGCACCTCGGGCAACAACCGGGTGGCCCTGCCGGACGGCTGGCTCAAGGACCCCTACGACTGCGCGGGTGTGGGCGCCGAGGCCGAGCTGGACACCTCCGGAGGCTGACTTCCGCAGGCACCGGGTGCCCACCTCACGGACCGCTCACATGAGCGGGCTGTCTGTGTGTCGTCGGCGCCTTTCGAGGTGGATGCGAGGCGGGGTGCGCGCTCGTGGGCCGCTTCGATCACCCTGCGCAGGCGCGTCGTTGCCGTGGGGTGACCGGAGCGTGCCTGCCGGGCGTCCGGATCGTGACATCTGAGCGCGTGTCGCGGCGTGATTCTCACCACCCCTGAGGGCCTCCAGGCTCAGATGAGCGCTTTACGGGTCGGTGTACTTCTCAAATGATGGCACTGCGTGCCAGGCGCCTTCATTTTGATCGATCGACGCAACCGGGACTGTCCGTGTGCAGTGAGGCGCAAAATGCTCACTCCACGTGATGATGCGTTCAGGAAGTCAACGGAGCGGTCGACGGCGTCCGATGTGCCCGTCACTTTAGATCTGCTGGCGGACGGGTGGTGGGGACCTCACGACGCGCAAGTGGGCGTACCCAGCCACCTTTGATCTGGGTATGTTCCTCGCCGTCAGGGCAGCCACCGCGTCCTCGAGGAGTCGAGACCCGTGTCGGAAAACAAAGATCCCCAGAAGTTCGTCTACGACTTCACCGAGGGCAACAAGGATCTGAAAGATCTCCTGGGTGGCAAGGGCGCCAACCTCGCCGAGATGACCAACCTCGGGCTGCCGGTCCCTCCCGGCTTCACCATCACCACCGAGGCGTGCAAGGTCTACCTCGACAGCGGTGACGAGCCGTCCGCCCTGCGCGAGGAGGTCAGCACGCACCTTTCGGCCCTCGAGGAGCGGATGGGCAAGAACCTCGGCCAGGCGGACGACCCGCTGCTGGTCTCGGTCCGCTCCGGCGCGAAGTTCTCGATGCCCGGCATGATGGACACGGTCCTCAACATCGGCCTCTCCGACGAGTCGGTCGTCGGGCTGGCGGCCCAGGCCGGTGACGAGCGCTTCGCGTGGGACTCCTACCGCCGCCTCATCCAGATGTTCGGCAAGACCGTCCTCGGGGTCGACGGCGACCTCTTCGAGGAGGCGCTGGAGGCCGCGAAGGAGGCCAAGGGCGTCACCGTCGACGTGGATCTCGACGCGGCCGACCTGAAGAAGCTCGTCGGGCGGTTCAAGGAGATCGTCAGCCGTGACGCCGGCCGGGACTTCCCGCAGGACCCCCGCGAGCAGATGGACCTGGCCATAAAGGCGGTCTTCGACTCGTGGAACACCGACCGCGCCAAGCTCTACCGCCGCCAGGAGCGCATCCCCGGCGACCTCGGCACAGCCGTCAACGTGTGCTCGATGGTCTTCGGCAACCTCGGCCCCGACTCGGGGACCGGCGTGGCCTTCACCCGTGACCCGGCCAGCGGCCACCAGGGCGTCTACGGCGACTACCTGCAGAACGCGCAGGGCGAGGACGTCGTCGCGGGCATCCGCAACACGGTGCCGCTCGCCGAGCTGGAGTCGATCGACAAGGCGTCGTACGACCAGCTGATGAAGATCATGGAGACGCTGGAGACCCACTACAAGGATCTCTGCGACATCGAGTTCACCATCGAGCGCGGTCACCTGTGGATGCTGCAGACCCGGGTCGGCAAGCGCACCGCGGGCGCCGCCTTCCGGATCGCCACGCAGCTCGTCGACCAGGGCCTCATCGACGAGGCGGAGGCGCTGCAGCGGGTCAACGGGGCGCAGCTCGCCCAGCTGATGTTCCCCCGCTTCGACGACAAGGCCAGCACCGTCCTGCTGGGACGCGGCATCGCCGCCTCGCCGGGCGCGGCCGTCGGCAAGGCCGTCTTCGACTCGTACACCGCCGTCAAGTGGTCGCGGTCCGGCGAGAAGGTCATCCTCATCCGCCGGGAGACCAACCCCGACGACCTGGACGGCATGATCGCCGCCGAGGGCATCCTGACCTCGCGCGGCGGCAAGACCTCGCACGCCGCCGTCGTCGCCCGCGGCATGGGCAAGACCTGTGTCTGCGGCGCCGAGGAGATCGAGGTCGACACCAAGCGCCGCCGGCTGACGGTCGGCTCCACCGTCGTGGAGGAGGGCGACCTCGTCTCCGTCGACGGCTCCACCGGCAAGGTGTACCTCGGCGAGGTACCCGTCGTACCGTCCCCGGTCGTCGAGTACTTCGAGGGCCGCATGCACGCGGGAGCCGACGACGCCGACGAACTCGTCGCCGCCGTGCACCGGATCATGGCCTACGCGGACCGGGTGCGCCGGCTCCGTGTACGCGCCAACGCGGACAACGCCGAGGACGCCTCGCGGGCCCGCCGCTTCGGCGCCCAGGGCATCGGCCTGTGCCGCACCGAGCACATGTTCCTCGGCGAGCGCCGCGAGATGGTCGAGAAGCTGATCCTCGCGGACACCGACGACGAGCGGGAGGCGGCCCTGGCCGCGCTGCTGCCGCTGCAGAAGGCCGACTTCATCGAGCTGTTCGAGTCGATGGACGGGCTGCCCGTCACCGTGCGGCTGCTCGACCCGCCGCTGCACGAGTTCCTGCCCGACATCACGGAGCTGTCCGTGCGGGTGGCGCTGGCCGAGTCCCGCAAGGACGCCAACGAGAACGACCTGCGCCTGTTGCAGGCCGTGCACAAGCTCCACGAGCAGAACCCGATGCTGGGGCTGCGCGGTGTCCGGCTGGGGCTGGTCATCCCGGGGCTGTTCGCCATGCAGGTGCGCGCGATCGCGGAGGCGGCGGCGCAGCGCAAGAACGCCAAGGGCGACCCCCGCGCCGAGATCATGATCCCGCTGGTCGGCACCGTCCAGGAGCTGGAGATCGTCCGCGAGGAGGCCGACCGGGTCATCGCCGAGGTCGAGGCGGCCACCGGTACGCGGCTGAGGCTCAGCATCGGCACGATGATCGAGCTGCCCCGTGCCGCGCTGACCGCCGGCCAGATCGCCGAGGCGGCGGAGTTCTTCTCCTTCGGCACGAACGACCTCACCCAGACGGTCTGGGGCTTCTCCCGGGACGACGTGGAGGCATCGTTCTTCACCGCGTACCTGGAGAAGGGCATCTTCGGGGTGTCGCCGTTCGAGACGATCGACAAGGACGGCGTCGGCTCGCTCGTGCGCAGCGCCGTCGAAGCGGGCCGGGCCACGCGCCCGGACCTCAAGCTCGGTGTCTGCGGCGAGCACGGCGGGGACCCGGAGTCGGTGCACTTCTTCCACGAGGTGGGCCTGGACTACGTCTCCTGCTCGCCGTTCCGCATTCCGGTCGCGCGGCTGGAGGCGGGCCGGGCGGCGGCCGAATCGAAGGGCAGCGACAGCCGCTGAGACACGGCCGCACGACTCCGGGGCCGCTGTCGGATCAACACCCACCCTCACCGATCCGACAGCGGCCCCGGACCACCCGGAAGCGGCGGGGGGCGGGGCGGGGGGGCGGGCCCGCGGGGCGGGGGCGTGAGAAAGAGATAACATGATGTTT
>NZ_JBEXWB010000317.1:0-7482 GCF_040629645.1 Streptomyces sp. NPDC005899
GGCTGGCCGACCGCGGCGTCACGGACTCCATGGAGCTGGAGGAGTACCTGACGGAGCGCCTCGGCGCGCCCGCCCCCGGAGGGCACCGGTTCGGCCGCTTCCGCGGGTTCGGCCGCTTCCGCGGGTTCGGCCGCTTCCGCGGGTTCGGCCGCTTCCGCGGGTTCGGCCGACCCGGCGGATTTGGCCGACCCCGCGGATTCCGTCGTCACCGCGGGAGCAGTCGCCCCAGCAGGCGCGGTCGCCTCACCGGGTGCGGCTGTCCCCGAGCACCCAGCCGTTCCCGCGGGTGCGGCCGACCCCGCGGGTTCGCTCGTCACCGCGGGTTCGCTCGTCCCCACAGGCCCGGTCGCTTTCCCGGACGCCGCAGGACCGGCGGCCCCCGGTGTCCCGCCCTCTCCTGGCACGCCGCCCGTGTGCGTACCGCCCGCCGGACTCGAACCAGCACCCTCAGCCATGACGTCCTTCCGGCCCGGTCAGCCGGCGGACGCGGCGGAGGCGTCGGCGGCGGCACGCTCGGCCGCCTCGACCACGTTGACGAGCAACTGCGCGCGGGTCATGGGGCCGACGCCCCCCGGGTTCGGGGCGACCCACGCGGCCACCTCGGCGACACCGGGGTGGACGTCACCGACGATCTTGCCGTTCTCGTCGCGGCTGACGCCGACGTCGAGCACGGCCGCGCCCGGCTTCACGTCCTCGGGCTTGATGAGGTGGGGGACACCGGCGGCGGCGACGATGATGTCCGCCTCCCTGAGGTGGGCCGACAGGTCTCGGGTCCCGGTGTGGCACTGGGTGACGGTCGCGTTCTCGGACCTGCGCGTCAGGAGGAGCGGGAGGGGCCGGCCGATGGTGACGCCACGGCCGACGACGACCACGTGGGCGCCGTTGATCTCCACGCCGTGCCGGCGCAGCAGGGTGACGACTCCCTGCGGGGTGCAGGGCAGCGGGCCCGTCTCGTTCAGCACGAGCTTGCCCAGGCTCATCGGGTGCAGCCCGTCCGCGTCCTTCGCCGGGTCCATCAGCTCCAGGACGCGGTTGGTGTCGATGCCCTCGGGGAGGGGGAGCTGCACGATGTATCCCGTGCACTCCGGGTTGGCGTTGAGCTCCCGTACGACCTCCTCGATCTCCTCCTGCGTGGCGGTGCCGGGGAGTTCGCGCTGGATGGAGCCCATGCCGACCTGGGCGCAGTCACGGTGCTTGCCGTTCACGTACCACCGGCTGCCCGGGTCGTCCCCGACGAGCAGGGTCCCCAGTCCGGGGGTGATGCCCTGTGCCTTGAGGGCCGCCACGCGGACGGTCAGATCGGACTTGATCGCAGCTGCGGTGGCCTTGCCATCGAGAATCTGGGCAGTCATGACACCCATCCTCGCGGATGACCCCGCTCGCATACCAATTAGGTGTGCCCCCTGGACACAAGGTTGCACTTGCACAACACATTCAGCCGCCGACTGGACAGGGAGCGGAGGCCGCGACGACGATGAGGCGCGCAGCACCGCGGGCAGTGTCGGGGGGACCTACCGTTCAGATCGCGCAGCTCTCCTCCGCCAGGACCGCGTCGTCCCCGCAGATCCACAACGGAGGAATCTCGCCATGAGCTTCGGCGACCCCAACAACCCCTACGGCCAGCAGCAGCCCTATGGCCAGCAGCAGGGCGGGCAGCCGGGCTACGGCTATCCCCAGCAGGCCCCGCAGGGCGCGCCCCAGCAGGGCTACGGCTACCCGCAGGCGCCGCCCGTCCAGGGCGGTTACGGCTTCCCGGGGGTGCCCACGGAGATGCCCGGGGGTGTGAAGGCCGCACGCGTCATGCTCTACGTGATCGTCGGTCTGCAGGTCATCGGCGCGATCATATTCGCCCTCGGCGCGGCGGCCGTGAACGCCGCCCAGAACGACGAGACGCTCAAGGAAGACGTCCAGTTCCAGCAGCTCGCCGACTACTCGGGCAACGCGCTCTGGGCCATCGTCGCCTTCTCGGTCCTGTGGGGCGTCTTCGCGGTCGTCCTCGCCGCCAAGTTCGGCAAGGGGGGCAACGGCCTGCGGATCACCACCATCGTCTTCGGCGTGATCACGGCGATCCTCGGTATCTACCCGTTCCTCGTCATCGGCCTCGTCCACACGGTTCTCGCCATCCTGATCGTCGTCTTCGTGGCGAAGTCCGACGGCGGTGCCTGGTTCAACCGTCAGCGGTCGCAGTACTGACGGACGCAGGCATCCGAAGGCCGTGACACCCGCTCCGCGCCGGGTGTCACGGCCTTCAGTCGTTTCCGGGCACCGGCGTCGTCCGCTCCATCACGACGAAGGGACCCGCCTCCCGCGTGATCCGGTACCGCGCTTCGGGGTGTAGCTGCCGGGCGTACCCCACCGGGTCGTCGATGGGGGCGGACCAGCCGAAGTCCAGGTTGAGGGCGACGACGTCGGGCGCGGTGCCGGGGGCGCCGCCGATCCAGTAGACCGTGCGGTCACCGGTCAGGTGCGCCATCAGCGTGATGTCCGTCTCCACCCTCGCGCCCACCGGAACGGCCTCCAGCGCCGCTTCGGCCGCGTCGGTGCGCGCGTCGGTCCGGTACGTCTCGGGGCGCAGCAGGTCGCGCAGGGGGAGGTGCTGGGTGAGGGCCACGGCGACGGCGGTGGCGACGGGGACGGCCGCGTTCGCGTAGGCGGCCAGCCAGGGCCGGGACGATCCTCGGCTGCGGCGGACGCCGTCCGCCATGGCCAGGAAGACCACCGGCATGAGGATCGCGCTGTAGTGCCAGACCATGCCCCAGTGGTTGGAGTCCTGGGAGAGCAGGCGCCAGCCGAGCGTGGGGAGCACGAGCAGGACCAGGGGTGAGCGCAGGGCCATGAAGGCGGTGATGCCGACGAGGAAGACCAGCATCTCGATCTTGACAGAGGAGTCGAGGACACCGAGGAGGGAGTCGAGCGGGGACACCGGCTGCCCGCCGTCCTGCTCGATCTTCGTCCAGTAGTCGTACGTCCCGGCGCTGCTGGCCGCCGGGATGAGGACGAGGACGGTCAGTGCGAACGCGAACACTCCGAAGACCGCCAGCAGGAGGCCCTGGAGCCGCCGCCCGTACACGGCCAGGAGCGCGCCGACGACCGCGACGGTGATGCCGAGGTCCTCCTTGACGAGGACCAGGGGCAGCGACCACAGCACGGCGGCGCGCCAGCGCGCCATGAGCAGGGCCCGGCACACGAGGGCGAGCAGCGGTACGGCGAACGCTATCTCGTGGAAGTCGGCCTTCACCGCTTCCTGCAGACCCCAGGAGAGCCCGTAGGCGACGGTGACGCAGAGGCCGCTGCGGCCGCCGAGCAGTTGCTGGGCGGTCCGGCCGACGACGACCGCCGAGGCGGCGAAGAGGGCGGACTGCGCGAGGAGCAGCGCGAGGGCGGAGGGCCAGACCCAGTAGAGCGGCACCAGGAGCGCCACCACGGGACTGAAGTGGTCGCCCAGTATCAGATAGCCGGGGCCCTTGATGTCGACGACGGGGGCCCGCAGGCCGGCGTAGGCGCGCACCTCCTGCTCGAAGATGCCGAGGTCCCACGAGGGCGACTGGAAGTGGCTGTACCGGAGGGAGGAGTAGAGGAAGTAGACGGCGCAGAGGAGGAGGGCCGCGATCACGTAGGGACGCAGCGGGACATGGTGCGGGGCCGGGGCGGGGGCCGCCGCGGCTCCGGCGGCACGGCCCGGCTCCGCGCCTTCGGGGCCGTCGTCGCCGGGCCGGCCGTTCCCGTGCCCGTCGCCGTCGGCGCCCCCGTCACCGGGCACGGCCGTATCGCTCCGGTTCAGATCAAGCACGATGCCCCCGCAACGGAGTCCCTCACTGGTCGCTGCCGGTCACCCGCGTGCGGTCGCTGCCCGGCAAGGCCATCCATTAGAACAGAGGGACGAGTGGTTTCCGTCGCCGGTACAGGCCGCAGGCCGCGCCCGGAAGGGGCGCGGCCTGCGGCGTGCGACTGCGGGAGACGTCAGTGGAAGAAGTGGCGCGTGCCCGTGAAGTACATGGTCACGCCCGCCTTCTTCGCCGCCTCGACGACCAGCTCGTCACGGACCGAGCCACCGGGCTGGACCACGGCCTTGATACCGGCGGCGGTCAGGATCTCCAGGCCGTCGGGGAAGGGGAAGAAGGCGTCGGACGCGGCGAAGGAGCCCGCCGCCCGCTCCTCGCCGGCCCGCTCCACGGCGAGCTTCGCGGAGTCGACGCGGTTGACCTGGCCCATGCCGACGCCGACGGAGGCCCCGTCCTTGGCGAGCAGGATGGCGTTGGACTTCACGGCCCGGCATGCCTTCCACGCGAAGGCGAGCTCCCTGAGGTCCCCGGCGCTCAGCGCCTCACCCGTGGCGAGGGTCCAGTTGGCCGGGTCGTCGCCGTCGGCCTGGAGCCGGTCGGTGACCTGGAGCAGGGCGCCGCCGTCGATCGGCTTGACCTCGACCGTGGAGGTGGGGGCGTCGGGGCAGCGCAGCACCCGGATGTTCTTCTTGCGGGCCAGGACCTCGACGGCACCGTCCTCGTACGCCGGGGCGACGATGACCTCGGTGAAGATGTCGGCGACCTGCTCGGCCAGCTCGACGGTCACCGGACGGTTGACGGCGATGACGCCGCCGAAGGCGGAGAGCGGGTCGCAGGCGTGCGCCTTGCGGTGGGCCTCGGCGACGTCGTCGGCGATCGCGATCCCGCACGGGTTGGCGTGCTTGATGATCGCGACGCACGGCTCGGCGTGGTCGTAGGCGGCGCGGCGGGCGGCGTCGGTGTCCGTGTAGTTGTTGTAGGACATCTCCTTGCCGTGCAGCTGTTCGGCCTCCGCGAGGCCGCCTTCGCCGGAGGTGTAGAGCGCGGCGGGCTGGTGCGGGTTCTCGCCGTAGCGCAGGACGTTCTTGCGCGCGTACGTCGCACCGGAGAAGTCGGCGAAGCCGGTGTCGTCGGCGGCCGCGTAGCCGTCGGCGAACCAGGAGGCCACGGCCACGTCGTAGGCGGCGGTGTGCTGGAAGGCCTCGGCGGCGAGCCGCTTGCGGGCGGTGAGGTCGAAGCCGCCCTCCTGCACGGCGGCGAGGACGTCGGCGTAACGCTCCGGGCTGGTCACCACTGCCACGGACGGGTGATTCTTGGCGGCGGCGCGGACCATCGACGGACCGCCGATGTCGATCTGCTCCACGCACTCGTCGTCGGACGCGCCCGAGGCGACGGTCGCCTTGAACGGGTACAGGTTGACGACCACCAGGTCGAACGGCTCCACGCCGAGCTCGGCGAGCTGCTCCCGGTGGGTGTCCAGACGCAGGTCGGCGAGGATGCCGGCGTGGACACGGGGGTGCAGCGTCTTGACCCGGCCGTCGAGGCACTCGGGGAAGCCGGTGAGCTCCTCGACCTTGGTGACCGGCACTCCTGCGGCGGCGATCCTCCCGGCGGTGGAGCCGGTGGACACCAGCTCGACACCCGCCTCGTGGAGACCGCGGGCGAGGTCTTCGAGCCCCGTCTTGTCGTAGACACTGACCAGGGCGCGGCGGATGGGCTTATTCACCGACATGACCGAGATGAACCTTTCGTCCCTCAATGCGATAGCCGTCGCGGGCGAGCCGCCCTACGGCCTCGACGAGCAGCGTGCGCTCGACTTTCTTGATGCGTTCATGGAGAGCGGCTTCGCCCTCCGCCGTGTCCTCTTCGGTCAACTCGACCACGCCCTGCGCGATGATCGGACCGGTGTCGACGCCGTCGTCGACGAAGTGGACGGTGCACCCGGTGACCTTCACGCCGTACGCGAGCGCGTCGCGCACCCCGTGGGCACCGGGAAAGCTGGGGAGCAGGGCGGGGTGGGTGTTCACGATCCGGCCGCCGAACTCGGCGAGGAACGTCCTGCCCACGATCTTCATGAAGCCCGCGGACACCACGAGGTCCGGGCGGTGCTCGGCGACGGCCTCCGTCAGCGCCGCGTCCCACTCCTCACGGGTCGCGTGGTCACCGACCCTGCACACGAAGGTGGGGAGCCCGGCGCGCTCGGCGCGCTGGAGCCCGGCCGTTCCGTGCCGGTCCGCGCCGACGGCGACGACCTCGGCGCCGTAACCGGCGGGGTCGCCACCGATCGCGTCGAGCAGTGCCTGCAGATTGGTGCCCGAGCCGGAGACGAGGACGACCAGGCGGGCCGGAGCGGCTGAGGGGGGCGGGGAGGCCACAACTGGGCCCTTTCTCGCGTGGTGAGGCAGGTGCGATGTGCGTGAAGGCGTTTGTGCGGTCGTACGAAAGAAGCCCACCCCGGGATACGGGGAACTCTACGAACGGCCCGACCGTCAGCAACGATACCGGCACACCCGGCGGCCCCCACGGGACGGGGGCGCGGCCGGGAGGTAGCGTCTGGGGACAGGGAACCGTCCTCCGGGCGGAAACGACGAGATGGGGAAGACGTTCACCACATGCCGGACCGCCTCCGCACCGCCTTTGGCCACCCGCTGCCCGAGCGGGCATCCACGCTGATGCGGGAACGCCGGCCCTCGTCGCCGGGCTCCTCGTCGCCGGACTCGTCATCGGGCTCGTCGCCGGGTTCCTCCGCACCCGATTCCGCGGGTTCCGGGGCCTCCGGCTCCCCGGGCGGCTCCCCCTCCCGGGGCTCCTCCGCCCCCTCGGACGACAATCCGTTCGCCGCTCCACCCGAGGACCGGCCCGACCAGCCGTGGCAGCCCCGCCACCCCTCCCCGGGCCGGGGGGACCAGGGCGGTGAGGGCGGCGGCGATCCGTCCGACGACCGGCGCCCGGTCTGGGGCAGCCAGTGGAGCGACCGGCAGCCGGGCCGGCAGAACGGCGGCTTCGGCAGCCGTCCCGGAGGCGCGGGCGGACCGGACGGGCCGGGCGGACCCGAGGGCGGTCCGGGCGGAGTGCGCTGGGACCCGACCGACCCCGCCCAGCGGCGTGCGCGCTACGCACTGCTGGGCGGCATGTGGGCGTTCTTCTTCGCCCTCTTCGACTTCCCGGAGATCGCCCTGCTCCTCGGCGCCCTCGCCGTGTACTGGGCGATCAGTGCCCTGCGGGCGAGCCCCGGCAGCACTCCTGCGACCGGCGCCGGTACCGCCACCGCCGGCTCGGAGGCGGCCCGGACACCCGGCAGCACGTCCGGTGAGACCCCGGACCGCGCCCCGTCGGCGACCGCACCGGCTGCGGCGTCCGGCGCCGGCCGGAGCGGCCGGCAGCAGACCACCGCGGCCGTCAGCGGACTGGTGACGGCGTTGCTCGCCCTGGCGATCGTCGCCACGGGTTACACGGTCCAGCTGGTCTACCGGGACTACTACACCTGCGTGAACGACGCCCTCACCAAGACGGGCGCCATGGCCTGCAACGACCGGCTGCCCGATCCGCTGGAGCCCTTCTTCGGCCTCAAGGAGTGACGCGGGCGGCGCCCGACGCCGGTCAGCCGGTCCTCCCGACGCCGGTCAGCCAGTCCTCCCGGCCCGGTTCCGTCAGTCCCCCCGGCCCGGTTCCGGGTGCCCCTGGGCATCCGGAACCGGGC
>NZ_JBEXWB010000318.1:0-7446 GCF_040629645.1 Streptomyces sp. NPDC005899
CCCCGCGCGCCGGCGTCGCAGCCGGCCGCGGCACGGGTGGCCGCGCCGCACCCGAAGCCGGCCCCGGTGACCGCGCCCCGCGCACGGGCCGCCGCGGCGCTGTCCGCCGCGTCGTACGTCGAGGCGACGCTGGCCCGCTTCACCTCCTTGGCGCTGGGCGCGCCCCTGGCACCGGAGACCCCGGCCGTGGCGCCCACGGCCGGCACGCCCCAGGGGAGGTCCACGTGACGCCACCGGCCGTCGTCGGAGCGAGCCCGGCCGACGCGGCGCCGACCGCGGAGGACGCCCGCCGCGCACGCTACGTGGAGCACGTGCTCGCCCTGCACGACCGGATGAGCTTCGCGGACCTCGCCGAGCACACCGATCCGCTCTACCTGGCCCGGCGCCCCGACGGCCTGACCGTGATCGCGGTGCCGCAGTCCCGGCTGCCCGAGCGCTACCGGCTGGCGATCTACGGCTTCCGGCTCGCCCAGTACCTGCGGTCCCGGTTCGCCAGCGACCGCATCGCCTTCGCCCGCGGCCTCTTCGCGGAGCCGGTCGGGGCGGGGCACGGCGAGGAGATCCACGTCATCGGCATGGAGGAGTCGACCGGCGCGATCCTGCGGTACGTCTCCGTCATCGCCACGACGGACTCCGCGCCCCTGCCGGTGACCCACCCGGACCGCGCCCCGTTCCCCTGCGAGGTGGCCCACGGCATCAACCTCTTCGACCACGTGCCCCTGGACGAGCCGGTCACGGGACAGGAGGTCTGGGAGATCAAGCGCCTGATGCAGCGCTCCTCCCAGCGGGACACCTCACCCGCCCAGCGGCTGAGGCTGTCCCTGGAGCTGATGCTCGGCTTCTACAGCGTCCTCGCCGGCCTCTCGCCCCGCCCGAAGTTCCTGGTCGGGGACGGCGAGGAGGGCCTGGCCGTGCGGCGCCTGGCACGCAGCCTGAAGGAGATCACCGTCATCGAGGGCACCTGCCCCTCGCTGGCAGAGGACGACCTGCTCTTCCCCGCGTACGTGGAGCGCGCGGTGGTCAAGCCGTTCGTGGCCCGCGTGCCCCGCGGGGAGGAGCTGGACGCGCTCGTGCACTGGCTCGAGCGCGCACTGGACGCGACGAACCCCCTCGCCGGCTTCCAGCAGCTGGTCGGCCGCGTCGGGGGAGAGATCCGGAGGGTAAGGATATGAGCACCACCGCCGCGGAGCCCGCGGCCAGGACGGCCACGGCCGGCGTCCCCGAAGACCCGGAGACGTACTACCGGTCCCTGACCGAGCGGAACCGGGGCCTGATCCCGGACGCCGTGCAGGAGCGGCTGCGGAACGCCACCGTGCTGGTCGCGGGGTGCGGCTCGACCGGGGGAGCGGTCGTCGAACCGCTGGCCCGCCTGGGCACCGGCAGCTTCGTGCTCGCCGAGCCCGGGGAGTACGAACTCAACAACCTCAACCGGCAGAGCGCCACCCGCGCGGACATCGGCCGCAACAAGGCGGAGGTGGCCGCGGAGCGCATCCGGTCGGTCAACCCGTTCGCGAGGATCCGGGTGGACACGGAGGGCATCCGCCCGGACGCGCCCGAGCTGCTCCTGGACGGCGTGGACGTGGTCGTCGACGGCGTGGACGTCACGACCCTCGGCGGCTGGCAGGCCAAGTACGCCCTGCACGTGGCGGCTGCCCGCCACCGCCTGCCCGTGGTCTCCGGCTACGACCTGTCGGGCACCCAGCACGTGCGCTTCTACGACTACCGCACCGATCCCGTGCCCCTGGCGGGAGCGGTCGGCGCCCAGGACATCGCAGAGGGCGCGCTGTGGACGCTGCTGCTCAAGGTGATCCCCCGGGAGATCGTCCCCGCCGACCTGATCGCGGACGTCACCGCGCACCGCGCGGACCCGGACTACAGCGTTCCCCAGCTCGTCTACGCCTCGCACCAGTTCGGCGTACTCGCCGCCCGCTACGTCGTCGAGATCCTGGCCGGACGCCCCGTCCGCGAGCACCTCACGGTCGACGTGCACCGGCTGGTCTCGGCGGACGCCGAGCTGCCGGGCACCCCTTCACTCACCACTCAGCGAGTACAGGACAAGGAGTCGCGATGACCACCGCCACCGACCGCCCGGGCCGCCGCTCGGGCGATCCGCTCGTCCGCCAGACGAAGAAGGCCGCGCAACTGCTCGTCGCGTCGGCCCGGCACTCCTACGACCCGCGCGTCGACGTCAACTGGGACGAACCGCTGGAGGAGGGCAAGTGGTTCCTGCCCGAGAAGCGGATCTCCCTCTACGGCACCGAGCTGTACGACTCCCTGCCGCTGGAGCAGAAGCTGCTGCTCAGCCGTGAGGAGCTGGCGTCGTCGCTGGCCGCGGGCGTGTGGACCGAGCACATCCTGCTGCACCTGGTGTCGCGGTACGCCTACAAGCGCGACATCACCAGCCCGCAGGTGCAGTTCGCGCTCACCGAGGTGGCGGACGAGGTCCGCCACATGATCATGTTCGCCCAGCTGGTGGAGAAGACGGGTGCGGAGTTCTATCCCGTCAACCCGAAGACGCAGCGCTCCGGACTCCTGCTGAAGACGTTCGCGCCGGTGCCCGCGCTGTGGGCGATGCTCCTGCTCACCGAGGAGTTCTTCGACCGCTTCCAGCGCGAGCAGGCGAACGACGAGACGGTCCAGCCGCTGGTGCGCACGGTGGCCCGCATCCACGTCGTGGAGGAGGCCCGCCACATCAGCTTCGCCCGCACCGAGCTGGAGCGGTTCATACCGACGCTCTCCAAGCGGCGCCTGCAGCTGCTCCGCGACTTCCTCGCCTCCGTGGTGAAGTCCGTCCGCCGTGACCGCTACAACCCCCTGATGTACGAGCGGGCCGGCCTGGACCCGAAGGTCTGCGTCGAGGTGGGCCGCAGCAACCCCATCGGCCTGGTCAACGGCGCGTACGGCGCGGAGCGGATCGCCCCCTACTACAAGTCGATCGGTCTCATCGGCGGCCGCTCGGAGAAGGTGTGGCGCGAGGCCGGTTGGCTGAAGGACGCCTAGAGAAATGAGGGTTGACCATGGAAGATGACGGATACGAAGGTCCGGCGGTCCTGGTCGTGGAAGACCGGGCCGAATTCACGCTCCGGGCCCGGCTCACCGGCCGCTTCCAGCCACTGGACGGCCGCTACCGCTGGTACGGACGGCTGGAGGCGCACGAGGAGCTGACCCGGCTGGTCGGTGACCGCGGCGCCGGCGTCGTCCTGCGCACGGCCGAGGGCGACGCGGTGGGCCGCATCACCGAGCCCGACCTGTGGAACCGGTACCGGATCGAGGGCACGAGCGTGCCCCCGTTCCGTGTTCCGTTCAGCCTGGACGACGTGGGGGAGCCGGACTCCCCCGAGGACTGAAGAGACCCGTAGTCGACGGAGCGCGGGCCCGCAGAGGACCCGCGCGACGAAGAACAGAACCACCTAGAACGACGGAGGCCCCCCGCCCATGTGCTTCGACGAGGACGCCGTTCCACCGGTACCGCCTGTCCCGGACGCCGAGATCGAGAGCCGGTACCTGGAACTGACCGCGAACGACGGCAACACGTTCGCCGCTTTCAGCGCCGCCCCGGCCGGGGGAACGCGTACGGCGATCGTGATCCTGCCCGACGTCCGCGGGCTGTACGGGTTCTACACGGAGCTGGCCAAACGCTTCGCGGAGAACGGCGTACGGGCGCTCGTCGTCGACTACTACGGACGTACGGCGGGTGTCGGGAAGCGGGAGAAGGACTTCCCGTACGCCGAGCACATGGCCAAGCTCAGCCCCCGCGAGCTCTACGCCGACCTGAGCGCGGCCGTCGCCCACCTGCGGTCGGAGGAGGGCGGCGGCGCGAGCGCCGTCCTCACGGCCGGTTTCTGCATCGGCGGCCGGCTCGCGGTGATGGCGGCGGCCGGCCGCTTCGACCTGGCCGGCGTGATCGGGTTCTACTGCTGGCCGGCGGACGGGCCGGACGGTTCCGCCGGACCCACCAGCAGGGCGGCCGACCTGGCGGCGCCGGTGCTGGCGCTCATGGCGGGGGACGACCCCGGCATCCCGCCGGCCCACGTCACGGCGTTCGACGAGGCCCTGACCGAGGCGGGCGTCGACCACGAGGTCGTCACCTATCCCGGCACCCCGCACAGCTTCTTCGACGCCAAGAGGGACACCTACGCCGAGGCGTCCGCGGACGCCTGGGACCGGGTCCTGCGGTTCGTAGACCGCGTCGGCGCGCACTGAGGCAGCGGCAACGGGAGAGGCCGGAACACATACGTATGGATGGAATGAAAGTGCGTGTAGCCTGGAAGGCCAGCTGAAGGCGGCCGACCCTCGGGGAGTGTGAACATGCCCACCACTCGTACGAGAACGCGACCGACGCAGCGTGAGCGGTCCGACAGCACCATCGAGGAGCTGTTGCGCGCCGCCCGCACGCTGTTCGCCGAGCGCGGCTACAACGCGACCTCGCTGGACGCCGTCGTGGAGGCCGCCCACCTCACCAAGGGCGCCCTCTACCACCACTTCTCCGGCAAACAGCACCTGTTCCGGGCGGTGTACGAGCGCGAGCAGGCCCGCCTCACCCACATCGTGGCCGTCGCCTACCTGGACGCGAAGCCGGACTCCTGGGAGGCCGTGTTCGTCGGCGCGAGGGCCTTCCTCGTGGAGGTCCTCGCGACCGACGTCCAGCGCATCAACCTCCTCGACGCCCCCGGGGCGCTCGGCACCGAGGAGATGCGCGAGATCAACTCCGGCTGCATGAAGATGATGGAGGAGGGTGTCCGGCGCGCCGCCGCGACCGGCGACATCGCGCCGCACTCCGTGACCGCCCTCACCCACCTGCTGTACGGCGGCCTGTGCGAGACGGCCATGGCGGTCGCCCGCGCCGAGGACCAGCAGCAGGCCCTGGACGCGGGCATCACCGAGCTGCGCAGCCTCTTCGACGCCCTGGCGACGACACCGCGCTGAACCCCGCCCCCGCCGCCGCGGGTACGGACACCACGGCAGCGGGGGCGGGTCCCGTCACCCCGGCCGGCCCGCCATCGCCGCCGCGAGGTCGTCCAGCGGCAGCCAGGGCCGCACGAGCGCCTGTTCCGCGGCCGCGCTCAGCGCCTGCGGGGAGCGCCCGCACAGCTCGATGATCCGGCCGACCGCCCCCGGCTCCGCCTCGACCCGGCGCTCGCCGAGGATCCCGGCCAGCATGCGCTGGGCCTGCTGGACGCTGAGCTCCCGCAGCCCCACGGTACGCAGCGCGCCGGTACCGGCGAGGCGGCCGGCGTCCCGCGTGGTCACCAGGAGGGCTCCCGCGGACGGGCCGGGCCGCAACACCTCCAGCTGCTCCGGCGAAGCCAGGTCGTCGAGGACGACGAGCACCCGGAGCTCCCTGAGGGCGGCCCGGCCGAACGCGACCGGATCGGGCTCTCCCGGCGGCACGACCACACCCAGGCTGCGCAGGACGAACCGCAGCACGTCGTCCCCCGAGGGGGCCCGGTCACGCGTCGGAACGGCCGCCCGTATGTTCCGCACGGGCTCGGCCGGACCGCGCCGGTGGTCGGACGCCCGCCCGGGCACGTGCCCGCACCCGCGCCGCACCCCGGTACTGCTCCCGTGCAGGTCCACGAAGATCTGCCCGTCCGGGAAGCGGTGTGCCACCCGGTGCGCCCACTGCACCGCCAGAGCGGTCTTGCCGATGCCGGGCGGCCCCTCGATGACCCGGGTGACCGGGTGTCCGTCGGCGGCGGTGACGGAACCGTCGAGCATCGCCAGTTCCTGCTCCCTGCCCACGCAGCGGGTGCCCCGCGGCAGTTGGCGCGGCACGGACGGAGCAGCGCCGGTGCGCGGCCGTCCGGCCGCCGAGGAGTCCGGATCGGCCCGCAGGATGGTGGCGACCAGCGCCTTGGTCTGCTGGGCCGGATCCACGCCCAGCTGGTCGGCGAGCCGGCGGCGCAGGGCCTCGTACGCCTCGACGGCCTCGGTGCGCCGGCCGGAGCGGTGGAGCCCGGTCATGAGGTTGCGGATGACCAGCTCGTTGTCCGGGTGCAGATCGGCGAGTGCGTGCAGCTCGTCGAGGAGCCCGGCGCCGCCCCCGAGCCGCAGTTCCCCCTCGTGGCACTCCACCAGAGCCGACAGGTGCTCCCGCTCGAGGAGCCACCGGGTCCGGGTGGCCCACTCTCCCGACACCCCGCCGAGCGGTCTGCCGCGCCAGCTGCCGAGCGCCTCCCTGAGCAGCCGTGTGGCCGTGCGGGTGTCCGAACCGGCGGCACGGGCGGTCGCCACGGTCCGGCGGAAGCGGTGCAGGTCGATCGTGTCGGGATCGGCCTCCAGCACGTAACCGCCGTGCCGGCGCCGAAGGACGGCCCCCGTTCCGTCGCCGGCGCCCTCCAGGGCGCCGCGCAACCGCGAGATGTAGGAATGGATCATGTTCCGTGCCGACTTCGGCGGGTCGGCCCCCCAGAGCCGGTTGATCAACTCGTCGGGCATGACCACTTCGTTGGCACCGACCGCGAGCATCGCGAACACGCAACGCTGTTTGGCCTGCCCCAGTTCTACCGCGTTCCCCCTGGTGGCCCGGTACTCCACAGGCCCTAACAAATGAACCAGAACCACGCTTGCCCACTCCCCCGTGTGCGCGCTGTCTCGGATCGTTCCGCCACCGAAATTGGCTGGCTTCGCTCTGGTGAACGAAACCTGTCACGATGTGCGATTTCTTGATTTTCGCTGAACGGTCCTCACCGTGCCCTGCGAATCAGGGAATGCTTTCGTCAAGTTTTCCCGCACCGGCCCCGTCGAGGCTGGCTCCTGCCACCAAGACCTCGCACGCGGGAGCTGATGTGACGCGCACCCTGTCCCACCCCTGCACAGAGAAAGAACGGCACCACCACCGCTGGAATCTCGTACTCGCCGAGCGCGAGCGCCTGCTGCGCCTGGCCACCAGCCGGCTCGGCCGCACCTCGGACGCCGAGGACTGTGTCCAGGAAGCCATGATCCGCGCGGTGGCCTTCGACGCACTCGACGAGTCCCGGGTCGCCGCGTTGCTCACCACCATCACCCTGCGCCTGTGCGTGGACCACCAGCGCGGCACCCAGCGCGACCGCAGGCTCGCCGTCCGGGTCCAGGTCCTGCGCCGTCCCGAACCGGACCCCGGCTCCGAGGTCGAGCACCGGGTCTGCGACCGGGCCGCGGGCGCGTGGCTGCTGACCCAGCTCACCGGACTCGGCAACCGGGAACGCGACGTGCTGCTCGCCCGGGCACGCGGCCTGAGCACCGCCGAGACGGCGAACGCGCTGCAGATCACCTACAAGTCGGCGGAGAGCGCCTTCACCCGGGCCCGCGGCCGGCTGCGCGTGCTCTACCACCAGGAGATGGCCCGATGAGCCGCGCCCGGCGCCCGGCCGGCCGGGTCCCCCGCACGGCGCCGGACCGGACCCGCGCCTGACGGACGGCCCGGACCCGTCCCGCACGACGAGCGAGGGGGGTGCCGGAGACCCC
>NZ_JBEXWB010000319.1:0-7446 GCF_040629645.1 Streptomyces sp. NPDC005899
GTGCCGGGCGGGGCCCCGGCGCGCGAGTCGTCAGGGCGCCACGGCCTCCGCGGCGGCGGGGCGCCGCAGGCCGGCCGCGGCCAGTGCCGCGCCGACGACGCACAGCACGGCGGTGACCACCACGGCGGCGTGCACCCCGTTCATGAACGCGTTGCCGCTGCCCTCGACGACGGCCGCCCTCAGCTGCGCGGGCATGTCGGCCGAGACGGGCGAGACGCCCATGGACACGGCGTCCCGCGCCTCCGCGAAACCGGCCGCCGCGCCCGCGGGGACGCCGGCGCCGGTCAGCTCGCCGGTGAGGGTGGCGCCGACCCTGCCGCTGATCAGGGACACCAGTACGGACGTGCCGAGCGCGCCGCCGATCTGCAGCGCCGTGGCCTGCAGACCGCCCGCGACACCACCGTCCTTGCGCGGCGCGTTCCCGACGATCGCGTCGGAGGAGGCGGACATCACCATGCCGACGCCCAGGCCGATCGCGAGGAACGGCGGCCACATGGCGGCGTACGGGGAGCCGGCGTCCCACGTCAGGATCCACACGGAGGCCGCCGCCTGGAGCAGCATGCCCAGCGGCATCGTCAGGCGCGGGCCGAACCGCTGCGTCAGCGCCGCGCCCAGCGGCGAGGCGACGACGGTGGCCAGGCTCAGCGGCAGCGTGCGGACGCCGGCTTCAACCGGGGTGAAGCCGCGCACGTTCTGCAGGTACAGCATCAGGAAGAAGATCACGCCGAGCAGTACGAAGAAGTTGACCGCGGTGACCACGGTGCCGATGGTGAGCGCCGGGCTGCGGAAGAGGCGCATCGGCAGCAGTGGGTGCCGGACGCGGGTCTCGTACCAGCAGAAGACGGCCAGTACGGCGAGGCCCGCGGTGAGCGCGCCCAGCGTCCCGCCGGAGGTCCACCCCCACGTCTCGCCCTTGACCACGCCGAAGACCAGGGCCACCAGCCCGGCGGCGAGCAGGACCACGCCCGGTACGTCGAAGCGCTGGTGCCCCGTGGAGTCCTTGCTCCTGGGCAGCACGAGCAGGCTGACGGCCAGCGCGACGACACCGATCGGGGCGTTGACGTAGAACACCGACTCCCAGCTGACGTGCTCCACGAGCAGCCCGCCGACGATCGGCCCGAGCGCGGTGGAGCAGGACGCCACCATGGCCCACAGGCCGACGGCCATCCCGAACCGCTGCGGGGGGAAGACGGCGCGCAGCAGGCCGAGCGTGTTCGGGATCAGCAGGGCGGCGAAGAGCCCCTGCACCGCCCGGAAGGTGACGACGCCCTCGATCGAGCCGGAGAGGGCGATCGCGACCGAGGCGAGGGTGAAGCCGACGGTGCCGGTCATGTACACCGTGTGCCGCCCGAAGCGGTCGCCGAGCTTGCCGCCCAGGATCAGGAAGGCGGCCATGGCGAGCAGGTAGGCGTTGGTGACCCATTGCAGGTCGGCGGTGGAGGCGTTGAGGTCCCGGCCGATCGCCGGGTTGGCGATCGCGACCACGGAGGCGTCGAGGTTGACCATGAACAGGCCGATGGCGACGGCGATCAGGGTGAGCCAGGGGTTGGCGCGCCGGCCCCGCGGCGCGTCGGGGGGTGGGGCGTGTGCGGGCAGGGGGGACCGGCCCACGGTGGTGGAGGACATGGGAACGCCTTGTCTGTGAACGTGCTTCGAGGGAGGTGGCGCGGCTCCGGGAAAGGGAGCCGGCGCCGGGGTGCGGCCGGGAACGCGGCGACTGCCCGGCGGTGGTCCACCGGCGCGCCGGCCACGCCCGGCCGTGCCTCACGGGCCCGGTACGGCGGGACCGGGCTCCGGGGAAGGGCCCGGCCAGGAGGGAGGAAGGGTGTCCGCGTCAGCCGGTGGGGGAGTGGAGGCCCCGGGAGAGTGACGTCAACGCGCCCAGGGCCGCGCCCAGGGCGTCGAGCTGCCCGTCGGTGAGGGTGTGCAGCGCGCGCGCCATGTGGGATTCCTTGAGCAGCCGCGCCTCGGCGAGGCGCTCACGGGCCGTGGGCGTCGGATGCAGATGGGCGACGCGCCTGTCGGCCGCGTCCTGCCTGCGCTCCAGCAGCCCCAGCTCCGTGAGCTGGGAGACGAGGGCGCTGACGTTGTTCGGCTTCATGAGCAGGGCCTGGGCCGTCTCGCGGACGGTGATGCCCTCCCGCTCCTCGACGAGGAAGAGCAGCGCCAGCTGCCCGTCCGGGAGCCGGGGGTGCGGGAACTCGTGGCCGACGTGCCGTTCGAGGCCCCGGTGCAGCGCGGGCAGGACGGCCACGAGCGCGGAGGCCACGTGGTCGATGTCCTGCGGCGGCGCACTGGAGTCGGGCATGCCGACAGCATAGGTACGAGCAGATACCTATGTCAATATATCCAAAGGCTCGCGGTCGTGGCCCGGTGCTCGCGGCCGGGGGGACGGCCGACGCCGCGTGCCCCGGCCACCCGCGGCGGCGCGGGCCGTGGGCCGGTCGGGCGCCGCCCCCGCGTGCATGATGCACAGGGACGGTGGTGGTATATCTGCAGTCGAGAGACCAGACGCACGGTGAAGGCGGTCGAGAGACAAGATCATGCAGCAGCCCGAGAAGCCCACGGACCTGATCGAGTTCGAGACCATGGTGCTCGGGCGGCACCTCCAGCCGAGCGCTCCCCGGTCGAGGCGCGGCGGAGGACTGGACCGCAGCGCCTACACCCTGCTCAGCCGCATCCGCATCCAGGGCCCGATGTCCATCGGGCAGCTCAGCGACGCCTTCGGGCTGGACGCCTCCACGCTCAACCGGCAGACCGCCGCCATGCTGCGGGCCGGCCTCGTCGAGCGCATCCCCGATCCCGACGGCGGGATCGCACGCAAGTTCCGGATCACCGAACTGGGCAGGCGGGGCCTCGACGAGGAGCGCGAGGAGAACATCCGCGGCCTCGAACGGGTCATGGCCGAGTGGGCTCCCGAGGAGGTCGCCGACTTCGCCGGTTACCTCAAGCGCCTCAACACCGACATCGAGAACCTCGACGGACGCCCTTGGCCGCGCCCTTGAGCCCCGCGGTCGCCCCCGGCATCCTCCCGGGGGCGCCCGGGCGGCGCGGTGTGAAGCACAACTGCGGCGCCGCTTAAGAAATCCTCGATGGACCTGGAGCCCGGGGTACGGCACATTTCTGTGTGACGGCGCAGGAGGCGGCACCCGGAGCGGACGCACGCGTTCCGCCCCGCCCCGTCAGTCGTCACCCCATCCACCCCCCGGGCCGCAGGCCGCCTTCGGCATGCCCCGGCCCGGGTGGTTCACCAGGTACCAGGTACAGGGAGCCGCAGCAGTGAAGGCACTCGTGAAGCAGAAGGCCGAACCGGGCCTCTGGCTGATGGACGTACCGGAGCCGGAGACCGGCCCGGGAGACGTCCTGATCAAGGTCCTGCGCACCGGGATCTGCGGCACCGACCTCCACATCCGCGACTACGACGGCTGGGCGCAGCAGGCCGTGCGCACCCCGCTCGTCCTGGGCCACGAGTTCGTCGGCGAGGTCGCGGCCCTCGGCGCGGACGTCGTCGACATCGAGGTCGGCGACCTCGTCAGCGGCGAGGGCCACCTGGTCTGCGGCAAGTGCCGCAACTGCCTGGCCGGCCGCCGCCACCTCTGCCGCTCCACCCTCGGCCTCGGTGTGGGCCGGGACGGGGCGTTCGCCGAGTACCTGGCACTGCCCGCGTCGAACGTGTGGGTGCACCGCGAGAAGGTC
This sequence comes from Streptomyces sp. NPDC005899, assembly GCF_040629645.1. NCBI lineage: Bacteria > Bacillati > Actinomycetota > Actinomycetes > Kitasatosporales > Streptomycetaceae > Streptomyces > Streptomyces sp. NPDC005899. The sequence goes on from NZ_JBEXWB010000319.1 coordinate 3,697, forward strand.
GACCTCGACGTCGCCGCGATCTTCGACCCGTTCGGCAACGCCGTGCACACCGCGCTCTCCTTCCCGCTCGTCGGCGAGGACGTCCTGATCACCGGCGCGGGACCCATCGGCATCATGGCCGCCGCCGTCGCCCGGCACGCCGGCGCCCGCAACGTCGTCATCACCGACGTGAGCGAGGCCCGTCTCGAACTGGCCAGGAAGGTCGGCGTCAGCCTCGCCCTGGACGTCGGCAAGGAGACCATCGCCGACGGCCAGCGCAGGCTCGGCCTGCGCGAGGGCTTCGACATCGGCCTGGAGATGTCCGGCCGCCCCGAGGCCATGCAGGACATGATCGCCAACATGACGCACGGCGGCCGGATCGCGATGCTCGGGCTGCCCGCGAGCCAGTTCCCGGTGGACTGGTCACGCGTCGTCACCTCGATGCTGACGATCAAGGGCATCTACGGCCGGGAGATGTACGAGACCTGGTACGCCATGTCCGTGATGCTGGAGGGCGGACTCGACCTCGCCCCGGTGATCACCGGCCGGTACGGCTACCGCGACTTCGAGGCGGCCTTCGACGACGCCGCGAGCGGTCGCGGCGGCAAGGTCCTCCTCGACTGGGCCGACTGAAGCTCTTCGTACGCACCCCCGTACCCACCTGGGAGACCTCCTCATGTTCGCTTCCGTACGCGACGACCTGCGCACCACCCTCGACGAGATCCGGGACGCCGGGCTCCAGAAGCCCGAGCGCGTGATCGGCACCCCGCAGTCCGCCACCGTCGCCGTCACCGCCGGCGGCCGTGCCGGTGAGGTGCTCAACTTCTGCGCCAACAACTACCTGGGCCTGGCCGACCACCCCGAGGTCGTCGCCGCCGCCCACGAGGCACTGGACCGCTGGGGCTACGGCCTGGCGTCCGTCCGCTTCATCTGCGGCACGCAGGAGGTGCACAAGCAGCTGGAGCAGCGGCTGTCGGCCTTCCTCGGCCAGGAGGACACGATCCTCTACTCCTCCTGCTTCGACGCCAACGGCGGTGTCTTCGAGACCCTCCTCGGCCCGGAGGACGCGGTCATCTCGGACGCCCTCAACCACGCCTCCATCATCGACGGCATCCGCCTCTCCAAGGCGAAGCGCCACCGCTACGCCAACCGCGACATGGCCGACCTCGAGCGGCAGCTCAAGGAGGCGTCCGGCGCGCGGCGCCGCCTCGTCGTCACCGACGGCGTCTTCTCCATGGACGGCTACGTCGCCCCGCTGGCGGAGATCTGCGACCTCGCCGACCGCTACGACGCCATGGTGATGGTCGACGACTCGCACGCCGTCGGCTTCGTCGGCCCCGGTGGCCGGGGCACCCCCGAGCTGCACGGCGTCATGGACCGCGTCGACATCATCACCGGCACGCTCGGCAAGGCCCTGGGCGGCGCGTCCGGCGGGTACGTCGCGGCCCGTGCCGAGATCGTCGCGCTGCTGCGCCAGCGCTCGCGCCCGTACCTCTTCTCCAACTCGCTCGCCCCGGTCATCGCCGCCGCCTCCCTGAAGGTCATCGACCTGCTGGAGTCGGCCGGCGACCTGCGCGAGCGGCTCGACGCCAACACCGCGCTCTTCCGCTCGCGGATGACCGAGGAGGGCTTCGACATCCTGCCCGGCGACCACGCCATCGCCCCCGTCATGATCGGGGACGCGGCGAAGGCGGCCCGGATGGCGGAGCTGCTCCTGGAGCGGGGCGTGTACGTGATCGGGTTCTCGTACCCCGTCGTCCCGCAGGGGGCCGCGCGGATCCGCGTCCAGCTCTCCGCCGCCCACTCCACCGAGGACGTCGACCGGGCCGTGGACGCGTTCGTGGACGCCCGGGCCGCACTGGGCGAGTAGTCCGGGCCGTCCCTCCGGCCTGGGACAATGGGCGCATGATCGATGCACGGCGGCTGCGCGTCCTGCGCGCGGTGGCGGACCACGGCACGGTGACCGCGGCCGCCGCCGCGCTCTACCTGACCCCCTCGGCGGTGTCCCAGCAGCTCGCCGCGCTGGAGCAGGAGACCGGCCACCGGCTGGTCGAGCGGGGGGCGCGGGGCGCCCGGCTGACCGCCGCCGGGGAGATCCTGCTGAACCACGCCAACGCGGTGCTCGCCCAGCTGGAGCGGGCGGAGGCGGAGCTCGCCGACTACGGGGCGGGCGTGGCGGGCACGGTCACCGTCGCCGCCTTCGCCACGGGCATCGGCCTCGTGCTCGCCCCCGCCATCGCCCAGCTGACCCGCACGGCACCGGGCATCCGGGTGCGGGTGCAGGACGCCGAGGGTGACGCGAGCGTGCCCATGGTCCTGGACCGCCTGGTCGACGTGGCGGTCGCCGTGGAGTACCGGGGCGCACCCGGCGACGACGACCGGCGGCTGACCCGCGTGCCGCTGTACTCGGAGCCCTTCGACGCGGTGCTGCCGGTCGGCCACCCCCTCGCGGGCCAGGACCACGTCAGCGTCGCCGACCTCGCCAAGGACCGCTGGATCGGCCCCTATCCCGGCAACCCCTGCCATGACGTGGTGGTTCTGGCCTGCGAGTACGCGGGCTTCGCACCCCAGCTGGAGCACTCCTCGGACGACTTCCACGCGGTGCTCGCGCTGGCCGGGGCCGGGGCGGGCGTGGCCCTGGTGCCCCGGTCGGCGCTCCGCGGCACGGCGCTCGCAGGGGTCGTCGTGCTCCCGGTGGAGGGCGCCGCCCCGACCCGGCGGGTCTTCGCCGCCGTACGGCAGGGTGCCGAGGGCCACCCGCTGATCAAACCGGTCCTGGACGCGCTGGGGGCGGCGGCCGGGCACGCCTAGGCGAGCGGCCGTCGGCGATCCGGGAGGGGGGCGGCGGACTGCCGGAGCCGGTAGCGCGCCGGCCGTCGACCGTGCCCACCGCGCCCCCCGCTGTGGCGCCTCACGCGGGCTGCAGCAGATCCCAGCGGTTGCCGTACAGGTCCTCGAAGACCGCGACGGAGCCGTAGGCCTCGTGCCGCGGCTCCTCCAGGAACCGGACACCGGCGGCCCGCATCCGGGCGTGGTCGCCCGCGAAGTCCTCGGTGTGCAGGAAGAAGCCCACCCGGCCGCCCGTCTGGGCTCCGACGCTCGCACGCTGGCGGTCGTCCCCGGCGCGGGCCAGCAGCAGCCCGGTGCCCCGGGTGCCGCGCGGGCGCACGACCACCCAGCGGCTGCCGTCACCCCGGTCGGTGTCCTCCACCAGTTCGAAGCCCAGGGAGCCGGTGTAGAAGGAAAGGGCCTCGTCGTAGTCGCGGACGACCAGGGTGACCAGGGCGATGTGGGGCATGGGGGTCCTCGTCCTTCGTGCGCGTGAATGGGTGGCCGGCGGCGCCGGCGGTGTACGGATCCCGTGGACCCGTCGTGGTTATACGTAACACTAACGCCGGGCCCGCCGGGTCGGGGACAATTCCCGCCATGGACACCAGCGACCTCGCCGCGCTGACGGCCCGCGCCCACCGCCTCGCCGCCGCCGGCCGGCGCCGCATCCTCGGCATCGCGGGGCCCCCGGGCGCCGGGAAGTCCACGCTGGCCGCCCGGCTCGTGGAGGACCTCCGCGGCCGTGCGGTGCTCGTCCCGATGGACGGCTTCCACCTCGCCCAGGCCGAGTTGGAGCGGCTCGGCCGGGCCGGGCGCAAGGGCGCCCCCGACACCTTCGACGCCGCCGGCTTCGCCGCCCTGCTCCGGCGGCTGCGCGGACCGCGGACCCCGGAGACCGTGTACGCGCCCACCTTCGACCGGACGCTGGAGGAGCCGATCGCC
>NZ_JBEXWB010000320.1:0-7336 GCF_040629645.1 Streptomyces sp. NPDC005899
CGTTGCGTACGGTCCTCGTGCAGGTCAGGCGGGTGATCTGGGTCTCACACGGACGTGATCGGGTCTCAGGCGGGCGGACGGCTGGGGCCATCTGCTCGGCGACAGCGGGGGCGGCGCGTGGATCGGCCGGGCCGGGCTCGACGCGGCGATGCGGGCGCACGACGGCCGCCGGGGCGGTTCCCCGGCGCTGCTGGCGCGGCTGGAGGCGGTGTTCGGAGCCGCGGCCGGTCTTCCCGCCCTGCTGTACCCGAGGACCGACCGGCCGGCGCTGCTGGCCTCCTTCGCACCCGAGGTGGCGGCCTGCGCCGCGGACGACGAGGTGGCCGCCGGGATCCTGCTGGCGGCCGCCTCGCACATCGCCGAGGCGGCGGCGGCCGTGTGCCCCGGGGCCGGGAAGACCGGCACCGCCGGCGGTGAGAGCGTCGAAATCGCCCTGACGGGCGGTCTGTTCAGGATGGGTGACCCGCTCCTCGACCCGCTGCGGCACGAACTCGCGCGGCAGGTGCCGCAGGCGCGCCTGGTACCCGCCGCGGGGGATCCGCTGCACGGCTCCCTGGAGATCGCCCGCGCTCTCGCCCGGTCGGCGCTTCGGCTGCCGACCCACCCGACGCTCCTCCACGTGCCCGAGGCGGAGTGAGCGCCGCACGCGGCCATTCGGCCGGACAGAGCTGGGCAGTTGCCTGTTATGCCACCGAGCCGGTCATAAGCGGACAGATGACGCCCGACCGCCCCCTCCCCGATCCGGGGTGCGGGCAGAGCCAGTAGCATGCCACGCCATGAGCACCCCCACTGGGCCCGCTTCCGGCCTGCCTGTACGAATGCCGCGACCTCGCCAGTCCGGACGGCACCGCCGCCCGGAGCCCGTGGTCGCACCCGAGGGCGCTGCCGCGCTCGTTCTCGCTGTTCCCGGTACCCCCTCCTCGGCCACGCGTGGCCTGGCCGAGGAAGTCACCAGCATCGCCCGCTCCGAGCTGCCCGGCCTGAACGCCCGGATCGGATACCTCGACGGTGACGACGCCGACTACCCCGCACTCGCCTCCGTGCTCGTCGACGCGGCGGCCGAGCGCACCGCGCGCTACGAGCAGGCCGTCGCGGCGGGCCGTGAGGTCGCCGCTCCCGCAGGCCCCTCCGCCGTCGTGGTCCCCCTGCTCGCGGGGCCGGACAGCGCCCTGCTCAGGCGCATACGGCAGGCGGTCGCGGACAGCGGTACGCAGACCGAGCTGACGGACGCGCTCGGCCCGCACCCGTTGCTCGCCGAGGCGCTGCACGTGCGTCTGTCGGAAGCCGGGCTGGCCCGCGCCGACCGCGCCAGGCTGTTCACCGTCGCGACCGCGGCCGACGGCATCGTGCTGGCCACGGTCGGCGGCGAGGAGGCCGTGCAGGCCGCCGGCATCACGGGGATGCTGCTGGCCGCCCGCCTGGCCGTGCCGGTGATGGCGGCCGCCCTGGACGTGGACGGTTCGGTCGCCTCGATCGCCCGGCAGCTGCAGAGCTCGGGTTCCGCACAGCTCGCGCTCGCGCCGTACCTCGTGGGGCCGGAGATCGACGCCGACCTGCTGGAGGCCGCGGCGAAGGAGGCGGGTTGCGCGACCGCCGAGCCGCTGGGCGCGTACCCGGCCATCGGCAAGCTCGTGCTCTCGCTGTACGCGACGAGACTCGGCATCACGCCGGCGACGCCGCAGGGAGCGGTCCAGGCGCACTGACACGCGTCCGCCCCGCACCCCGTCGGGCGGCACGGGCCGGAGCTCCGGCCGATGCCGCCCTTCGCGTCCGGGCGCCGGGCGGGCAGGCGTGTACGGGCGTCCGGGGGATCACGGCGCGGCGGGCCCGCGAAGCACGGACGACCGGCCGCTCACGGCCGGCTCCGGCGGACGGACCGGCGGGCCGGTGGCCGTCCGCGTGGACCAGGAGGCGTTGTGCGCAGGCCCCGGACCAGGTGGTTCCTGGTCCGGCGCGTGTGGCGTGGCGTGCCGCGCCACGCACCGTGCGTCAGGCGAAGACCACGCAGGAGGCGGCCGGGGCGTCCAGGGAGCCCGCGTGGGCGGGCACGCCCGTCTCCGCGTCGACGGCGAACCAGCTGACGTTACCGGAGCGCTCGTTCGCGGCGTACAGCCACTGTCCCCGGGGATCGAGGGTGAGGTCCCTCGGCCAGTGCCCGCCGCAGCCCACGGCGGCGACCAGGGCCGGCTTCTCGCCCGTCTCGTCGAGCGTGAGCACGGAGATGCTGTCGTGGCCGCGGTTGGCCGTCCACAGGAACCGTCCGTCGTGCGACACCACCACCTCGGAGGGGTACGTCCGCTCCGCGCCTTCCGGGTCCGCCGTGTCCGCGTCGTGCGGCAGCACCGGCGTCTCGCCGACCGGGTCGAGACGCCCGGCCGCAGCGTCCCAGCGGCACACGGTCAGGGTCGGTTCGAGCTCGTTCAGGACGTAGAGGTGTCCCCCGGACGGGTGAAATGCGAGGTGGCGGGGTCCGGTGCCCGGACGCATCGCCGCCTCGCCGTGCAGCCGCAGCGCGCCGGTGGCGGGGTCGAGTGCGCAGACGCGCACGGAGTCCGTGCCGAGGTCGACGCTCAGGACCCACCGACCCGAGGGATCGGCGAGCACGTGGTGCGCGTGCGGGCCCGACTGTCGGTCCGGGTCCGGTCCGCTGCCCTCGTGGCGCAGTACGGACGCCACCGGTCCGAGTGAACCGTCGGTGCGCACGGGCAGAGCGGTGACGCTGCCCGAGCCGTAGTTCGCGGTGAGGAGGTGGCCGGCCGCGAGGGCCAGGTGGGTGGGGCTGCTCCCGTCCACCGGGCGGGCCTCGCCGATGAGCCGGGGTACGTCGTCGTCAGGGGTGACGGCGAACGCGGCCACGGCCCCGTCGGATCCCTCGCTGACGGCGTACAGCACCGCACCGCCCCCGTCCGGAGCGCTGCCGACCGCCAGGAAGGAGGGGTCCGCGACGGCGTCCGTACGCGCGAGTACGGTGAGCGCTCCGGTGTCCCGGTCGACGGCGACGGCGGTGATCCCGTGCCCGCCCGCCGAGGTGAACGACCCTATGAATGCCCGCCCGGCACTGCTGCTGCCCATCGCGCTACCCCTCTTCACGTCCGTGGCGATCTTCCTCCGACCGTAGCAGGCAGCCCTTTCTGGTTCAGACCAACTGTGTGTCCGTCCACCGTCCGGACGTCCACCGTGCGTCCGTCCATCCTCCGTCCGGCGCTCCGTCCGTCCGGCTCTCCGCCCGCCTCAGCACCGCGAGCTCGCCGCGTGCGACGGATCAGGCCCCCGCGGTGACGTGGCCCGCCCTCCGCAGGGGCACGGCCAGGTCGAGCAGGGCTCGCTCGAGCGCGTGGAGATGGGCGAGCACCGGCTCGGCGCCCGACGGCTCGGGGACCGCCTCCCTGTCCGCTCCGGGGTTCCGCCCGGCAGCCGGCGCGGCGGTGAGCGCCTCCACGGCGGCCTCCACCCGCCAGCAGGCCGCGGCGAGCCGGATGTCGTGCGATGCCTCCGGGTCGGCCGCGACGGAGGCGAGCCCCCGAACCTCGCGTACGCAGTCGTCGAGCAGCCCGAGCACCTGCCGCGCACGTCGTTTCCGCGCCGCCACCGGGTTGAGCGGATGCACCAGCGGAGCGAGGGACAGGCGCACCCGGCCGAGGATCGCCTCCAGCTCGGCGACGCGGGCGGGCGGGTCGGCCTCCTCGCCACCGGCGATCCTGGCGGCGGCCTCCGCCGTGCACGCGTGCACGCACCGCAGTGCCCGCTCCACCCATGCCTCGGTCACGGAGTGCGTGGTCACCGGGAGCACGAACAGCACGGCGAGTACGGCACCGAGGGCACCGACCGCCGTTTCGGTGACCCGCAGCACGAGCAGACCGGCGTCGAGCACTCCGAGCAGCCCGTACAGCATGCTCGCCATCACGGTCACGGCCAGCATCATCCAGGTGTAGGAGACGGCGGCGGTGTAGAAGATCCCGAACACGCTCATCGCCACGACCACGGCGGCCACGACCGGCTCATGGTGCAGCGGCACGGCGACGGCGAAGCCCAGGCCGATGCCGAGCACGGTCCCCAGGAATCGTCTGAACCCGCGCACGACCGCTTCGCCGCGCGAGGTCGTCGCCACGAACACCCACCAGGTGGCGCCGACGGCCCAGTACCAGCGCTGGTCGGAGAGGACCTGTCCGGCGGCGAGTGCGAACGCCGCCCCCGCCGTGGCCTGCACGGCCTGCCGCGTCGTGATGCGTTCGAGCCCCGTCGCCCCGTCGGGAAGGGCGGCGACCGCGGGGACCGGGAGCCGTCGCTCGTAGCACCACAGACCGAAGCGCACCACCGACGAGGCGACGAGCGACAGCAGGACGGCCGCGTAGAGCTCGGGCAGACGGCCGGGCACGGTGTGCAGGAACTGGGCGGAGAAATAGGCCATGAAACCGAACACGCCCAGCGAGTGTCCGCGGGGTCCCCATCGCCGCGCGTACACCCCCGCCCCCACGACGGCGAGGAACGCCAGGTCACGCGCGACGGGCATGTCGTGCAGTACGGCGGCGAGCGTGAGGACCGGGAGACCGGCGACGGGGAGAAGCGCGGTCGTGGCCGCCTGCCCGCGCACCGTCGGGTCGGTCACCGTGAACAGCGCGAGAAGCGCGGCCAGACCACCGGTGATGGCCGCCGCCAGCGAGTGGCCGACCGCTCCGCAGACAGCCACGGCGAGCCCGATGCCGAGCACGGCCCGGGACGCGAACCGCAGCCGCACGCGTCCCGGATCGTGTGCCACGAACGCCCTCTTCAGCACGTTGCCCCGTTTCTTTTCGCACGCAGACCAGCGCGGACATGAGAAAGGCGCCGCAAGGATCCCGGGGGATCCGCAGCGCCATCGACGGAACCATTTCAGCATCCGAGAGGCTGGTGGTACAACCGCGGCCCGGCCTCTTGGGCCAATGGCCCATTTCCGCTCCGCCGCGTCCGGTGCCGGCAGAGCCAACGGACCAACCTCCCACCCCTCGTCTTACGGTCTCGCCCGGCCTCACGGCAACGGCCGGCCCGACGTTGGGGTACTCCAAACGCCGGTGGGTGCCCGCCCGCCGGGAGCGTGCGGGCACACCGGGCACACACCGGCGCGGCCGCACGAGGGGACGGCCCCACCGGACACGGCGGAGGTGCGCCGCGCGACCCGCGGCGCCGGACGGGCGCACGCCGTGCCGGCCCTTCGCGCCGGCCGTTTCCCGCCGCCCTGGGCGGGCTCGTCGACACGGTCCGCCGGCTCCTTCGTCCCACGGCCGTCAGCGGGGACCCGCCCCCGGCGACGCCGCGATCGCCCGGCGCCGGGTGCGGTGGCCGGCCGGCCCCTCGGGCTGTGCGGGAAACCGGCCCCTCGCCCGGGCGAGCAGGGCCACCGGGTCGGGTTTCGCCTGCAGGGACGTGAGCACCAGCTGCCACCACTGCTCCAGCCGTTGCCTCCAGTCCCACCTGCCCGGCATCTCGTCGGTCAACGTGCAGTGCCCGTAGAACGCGCAGACGAGGGCGCCGGCCACGGCCGACGGCTCGACGCCTTCCGCGAGCTCCCCTCGCGTGCGGGCCTGGGCGAGGAGCCGGGTGACGGCCAGTGCCCACGCACCGAACGGTGTGGGCAGGGCGGACTCGATACCGCGCCGCTCCGCCCACAGCCGCGCACCGGCCCGCGCGAGGACGTCGTCGCGGAGGGACTGCGCCACATCGAAGCTGAGGGCGATCAGCTTCTCCAGCGGAGGGATCTCCGGTGCGGCGTAGGCGGCGGCGAGCTGCGGCCATGTGGCGAACTGCTCCCTGACCACGGCGAGCGCGAGCTTCTCCTTGCTGGAGTAATGGAAATAGATCGCCCCGCTGGTCTTTCCCGAGTGGTCACTTATGTCATTGACACTCGTTCCCGCATATCCCCGTTCGACAAATAGATGTGCCGCTGATTCCAGAAGCACTCTGCGCGTTTCTCGCGCCCTGTCCTGCATGTGTTCCACCTTCACTCACATGTTCTAGTGTCACCCCGCAAAAGGACACACCCTCCTTGGCGGAGGGCGCAGTCGCATCGCGCGAAGATCTTATTATTCATCGTCCGTCCGTGTGCACGGGCCGCTCCGCACAATCCGGCGCGCCGGCGGAAGAATCGTTTCGCATGACACGGCCGCCCCGTCTCCGATCGAGGCAGCAGCGACCTGGACAACCGGTCCCACCAGGCGAATCGGCCACACTCCCGCCGTCGGGCCCTGGCCGTCCGGTTACGGGGAAGGAACTCCGTAGCCCTCCGCCGACCCTTTCCCATGCACTCGAATTGGTGATTGCGGAAAATCGAGACCCCTAATTAACGTAATGGTCACGATGTTTCGTACGGACCGGTCCTGACGACCTGCGTCCGCCACGGCGCGCCCACCCGAACCGACCTGGTCGCCGTTGTCGTCCCGCATCGCCCGTTTCCGTTTCCTCCGCGCGTGCATCCCCCATCCCGGCACCCGTCTGCGCCCCACACCGAGCGGCTCGGCGCAGCCTCCGAGAACGGCAGCTACATGACAGCTCATCGCATCCTCTCCTGGTCCCCGTCCGCCATCGTCTTCGACTGCGACGGAACCCTGATGGACACGGAACGGCACTGGCAGGAGGCCCGGAACGTCACCTTCCGCGTCTTCGGGCTGAAACCACCTGCCGGATTCGCCGACCGCTCGAAGGGAGTGCACTACACCGAGTGCGGCGCGCTGATGGCCCAGGAGACCGGCAAGCCCGACCTCGCCGACGATCTCGCCGACACGCTGCTCAGCAGCTTCACCGCGCTCGTCGACCAGGACCCCGTCACCATGCCGGGCGCCGCCGCGCTGGTCCGGCTGGCCGCGCGCAGCCGGCCTCTCGCCGTGGCGAGCAACTGCCCCCGCACGACGGTGGAGTCCTGCCTCGACCGCGCCGGGCTCCTCGGGTGCTTCGACCACGTCGTGGTCGCGGGTGAGGACATCAGGCCGAAGCCGGAGCCGGACGTCTACAGCGCGGCGGCCCGCCTCTGCGGCGTACCGCCCGAGGAAGCCCTGGCCGTGGAGGACTCGCTGACGGGTATGGAGTCGGCCCGCCGGGCGGGCCTGCGCGTGATCGGCATCGGGGAACGCCCGCCGGGCCCGGAGGCGGAGCAGGCAGATCTGTGGGTCGCGAGCCTCGCCGACTCCGAGCTGCAGACCTGGGCCCACAGCCGGCTCGGCGCGTAGCGGAACCGGTGCGGTGCCTGGGCGGGGCAGACGTACGGCAAGCTACGGCCGGCCATGGAATCCGGGGCGGACGCGCGGTCGCACCCGCGGGTTCGCCGGGCGCATGCCCCGTCACCGGCCCCGGGCAGCGGCACGGCCCG
>NZ_JBEXWB010000321.1:0-7316 GCF_040629645.1 Streptomyces sp. NPDC005899
TTGGTCGCGCCGCCGGCCGCGCCGGCGGGGGGCCGGCACCGCCGGGCTCCAGGCCCGCGCGCCCACCCCCCCCCCCGCCGGCGCCCCCCCCGCCCCCGGCCCCGGTCAGCGGTGCGAGGCCGCGTACGACGACGTACGGCCTAGGCCACGGCCCGGTACACCAGGGCGGTCGCGATGCCCGCGATGCCCTCGCCCCGCCCGGTGAAGCCGAGACCGTCGGAGGTGGCGGCCGAGAGCGAGACGGGGGCACCGACCGCGCCGGACAGCACCTTCTGCGCCTCGTCGCGCCGCTTGCCGATCTTCGGGCGCAGCCCGATCACCTGCACCGCCACGTTGCCGATCTCGAAACCCGCGGCGCGCACGATCCGCGCCGCCTCCGTGAGCAGGGTGACGCCGGAGGCGCCCGACCACTCGGGGCGGCCCGTACCGAAGTGCTGCCCGAGGTCGCCCAGCCCGGCGGCCGAGAACAGGGCGTTGCACGCGGCGTGCGCCACGACGTCGGCGTCGGAGTGCCCGGCCAGGCCGGGCCCCTCCCCCTCCCACAGGAGCCCGGCGCACCAGAGCTCACGGCCCTCTTCGAAGGCGTGGATGTCGGTCCCGACACCGACGAGAGGGATCACGGGTCCTCGCTGTCCCACCGTCTCAGAAGCCATCGTGGGCCCTCCGCCGCGCGAGGACGGCCTCGGCCAGGACCAGGTCCAGCGGCCGGGTCACCTTGAACGCCTCCTCGTGGCCGGGCACGACGACGACGGGCGAGCCGAGGCGCTCGACCATGCCCGCGTCGTCCGTCGCGCCCTCACCGTCGACGGCCGCGGCCTCGTGCGCGCGCACGAGCGTGTCGCGGTCGAACCCCTGGGGTGTCTGCACGGCGCGCAGCCGGGCCCGCACGGGCGTCGAGAGGACCGGCTCGGGGTCCCCGGGCGCACCCGGTTCGACCTCCTTGACCGTGTCGGCGAGCGGGAGCGCCGGGACGACGGCGGGGGCGCCGCCCCGCACGGCCTCGACGACCGCGTCGACGGTGTCGACGGGGACCAGGGGCCGGGCGGCGTCATGGACGAGCACGACGGTGATGTCCGGCGGCAACGCGTCGATGCCGAGCTTCACCGACTCCTGGCGCGTCGCGCCGCCCGGGACGACGAGGTAGTCGGTGCGCTCCGGCACGGCGTGCTCGTCGATGAGGTTCTTCACCTCGGGCGCGTCGCCGGGGGGCGCGACCACGACGACGAGGGCGACGGCACGCGAAGCGGCCATGGCCCGCACCGCGTGGACCAGCATCGGAGTCCCGCCGAGGGTGCGCAGCGCCTTGGGGACTCCCGGCCCGAGGCGGACGCCCCGGCCGGCCGCGGGGATCACCACGGCGGTCCGGGAAGGGCGTGGATCGGCGGGCGTCGGTGACATCGGTGACATCGGTTGCACTCCGAAGCTTCGGCAGGTTTGTTTCCACGGCCGGTGTGGGTATGGCCTGGGCGTGCCCGACCGCAGGTGGGGCACGAGCCGGGCTCGACGCCTCGAACTGACCGGGACCCTTCCGTGACCCCTGGTCGGTCGAGCGGCAGCGGCGGCTCGGTCGACACGGATCCCGGTCAGGTGGTTCCTGTCCTGGCGCCGGCCCGGACGGTGTCCGGCCGGGGGATGCGGGTCCCCCATCCGATCACGGATCCGTGATCGGCACCAGGAGGCCCCGAACCGGCCAGGAACGCGGGCCGGGCGGCCAGGAAGGCACGCGGGCCGGGCGACCCGGAAGGCCGGGCACGCGGGCCGGTCGGCGGGCATGAGAGGCAGAGTCGTCCGGGAAAGCCCGGACGGCGCCTCGGGCCGACGGACAGCGGGCCCGAGAGCGCCGGGCATCACGGCCGGCTCGGGACACTTCCTCCGGCGCGGGAGGGTTACGAACATGCCGCAGCGCCCGGCGACTCGCCGTGTGAACGGCTGGTCAGCGGGCACTGCGGCATGTTCCTACGACGTGATTCCCGGCCCCGGTGGGACCCGGCTCAGGAGGCGAGGACCTCGTCGAGCAGAGCCTCGGCCTTGTCCTCGTTGGTGTTCTCCGCGAGGGCGAGTTCGCTCACCAGGATCTGGCGGGCCTTGGCGAGCATGCGCTTCTCACCTGCGGACAGTCCACGCTCGCGCTCCCGGCGCCACAGGTCGCGGACGACCTCGGCGACCTTGATGACATCGCCGGAGGCGAGCTTCTCGAGATTTGCCTTGTAGCGCCGGGACCAGTTCGTCGGCTCTTCGGCGTACGGCGCGCGAAGCACCTCGAAGACCCGGTCCAGACCCTCCTGCCCGACTACGTCACGCACACCGACGAACTCCGCATTGTCCGCCGGCACACGAACCGTCAAGTCGCCCTGGGCGACCTTGAGCACCAAGTAGGTCTTGTCCACGCCTTTGATCTGGCGAGTTTCGATAGCCTCGATCAGCGCGGCCCCGTGATGGGGATAGACCACGGTGTCGCCAACCTTGAACGTCATGTGACAGGTACCCCTTCCGTGGCTATCCAGAGTAACACGAGAACGGCTTCTCCTGAATGGCGTTTTCGCAGGTCAGGGCATATCTCGGGGCTTGACAACTGCAACCTGAACGTGCTGCGGAAGCCTTCCGGAAGGCGATATTCGCAGGTCGGAGCGGGCGTGCGACCGACGTGAAACGTGCGCGTCACACGCGTAAGAAGTCACTCAGAAGGGACCAAACGTCCCGTTTTGTCGGGTTCCGCATGGTGAACTTTCCGTACTCCGTTCGAGTATGGATCACCCGTACGGACCTCTGGTCGGTGGTCATTGAAATTGATCAACGTCCGACCGCGGGGCGGATTATGCGCGGGGAATCCGCCGGCGCCGGGAAATCCGTCACTGGCCGATCACGGTGTGAACAGGCGCCTTAGCGCTGAACGGGCGACTTGTGGGAACGCGGCCCGAGAATCCGCGCGAGCGGGCCTGCCGTCAGGTCCGGGGGCCGTTGGGGCGGGTCGGGTGCGGGGCCCGGGGCACGGCTCGGTAACCTGAGCCCGCTGACACACCCTTAGGGCGGCTCTACGCCGCTCGGCCTTCCCGTCCGCAAGAGTCCGAAGTCCGCAGTCCGAACGTTCAAGGAGTTGCCGCCGCCGTGAGCCGCAGCCTTCGACACGGCGCCTTCGCCGCCACTGCCCTCGTGTTCACGATCGCCTCGCTGTCCGCGTGCAGCGCGGGCAACGACGCACAGACGCTTCAGGTCAGGCCGGACAACGCAGCCACCGCTGTCGACAACATCAAGATCCAGAACGCGAACGTCGTCACGCAGCCCGGGCACGAGACCGAGGGCCCTGCCACCGTGAACGCCACGCTGTTCAACGACGGCACCAAGGCCGAGGTCCTGGAGTCCGTCACACTTCCGGGCACGAGTGCCACGGTGAAGCTGAACGCCGCCAAGGGCAAGGGACCGATCAGGGTCCCGGCCGGCGGCCGGGTCATCCTCGGAGGCAAGGGCAACGCCTCGGCGGTCATCGAGAACGGCCGCCAGGCCGGAAGCGACGGCGACGTGCGCAACGTCGTCTTCACCTTCAGCGAGACGGGCGACGTCCGGCTCGGCGCCCTGGTCGTCCCGGCGTCCGGCTACTTCGAGGGCTTCGGCCCGAGCACGCTGCCCTCGCCCACCCCGTCGAAGGGAAGCTCCCCCGGGGTGAACCCGAGCGAGTCGGCGGGGCGGCAGTCCGACACCCCGTCGGACGTCGAGAGCGGCGCGGAGACGCAGCAGGACGAGGACTCCGAGAACTCCGCAGCACACTGAGCCGGACGGGCGCCCCGGCGCCGCCCCCAGCACGGAGGCGGCGCCGAAGGCCCGGCGCTACGGCGGCGGCCGGAGGGCACGTCGGCCAGGAGGCGCGGCGGCCGGCAGTACCGCCGGCCGGACCGTCCCGGCGGCGCGGGGCACGGCGGTAGGGCCGGACGGTACGGCCGTGCCGGCCGTGGTTCGCGGCTCGCCCTGCCGCGGTTTACGGCTCGAACTTGTAGCCGAGCCCCCGCACCGTCACCAGGTACCGGGGCGCCCCCGGGTCCGGCTCGATCTTGGCGCGGAGACGCTTGACGTGGACGTCGAGCGTCTTGGTGTCACCCACGTAGTCCGCGCCCCACACCCGGTCGATCAGCTGCATGCGCGTCAGGACTCGGCCGGCGTTGCGCAGCAGCATCTCCAGGAGGTCGAACTCCTTCAGCGGCAGGTCGACCTTGCCGCCGGACACCGTCACCACGTGACGGTCGACGTCCATCCGGACCGGTCCCGCCTCCAGCGCGGCCGGCGTGACCTCCTCCGGCTCACCGCGGCGGCGCAGCACGGCGCGGATGCGGGCCACCAGCTCCCGCGACGAGAACGGCTTGGTCACGTAGTCGTCCGCTCCTATTTCCAGGCCGACGACCTTGTCGATCTCGCTGTCCTTGGCCGTCACCATGATCACCGGCACGTTGGACCGCACGCGCAGCTGCCGGCACACCTCCGTACCGGGCAGGCCGGGAAGCATCAGGTCCAGCAGGACGAGGTCGGCACCGTTGCGCTCGAACTCGTCGAGGCCGTCGGGGCCGGTGGCCGCGACGGCCACCTCGAAGCCCTCCTTGCGGAGCATGTAGGACAAGGCGTCGCTGAAGGATTCCTCATCCTCGACGACAAGCACTCGGGTCACGGAAGAGCCTCCGGGGCAGGAAATGGTTCAGGAGTGTCGGTGCCGTACGGTCCGTCGTCGTCGGCACAGGGACCGTCGACGATGAGGGGCCCGCCGGTGGTTCCCCGGCGTACCACGCCGGACTCGGGCAGTCGGAGAGTGAAGGTGGAGCCCTGTCCCTCCGAGCTCCAGACGGTGACCTCCCCGCCGTGCGAGGCGGCCACGTGTTTGACGATGGCGAGGCCGAGGCCGGTGCCACCGGTGGCCCGTGAACGGGCCGGATCGACGCGGTAGAACCGCTCGAACACCCGCTCGCGGTCCTTCTCGGAGATGCCGATGCCCTGGTCGGTCACGGCTATCTCGATCAGGTCGCCGCCCGAAGCGGCGATCCGCCGGGCTGCGATGCCGACGCGGGTGCCGGCGGGGCTGTAGTTGACGGCATTCTCCACGAGATTGCCGAGGGCGGCGGCAAGCTGGCCGCGGTTTCCCCAGACGGAGAGGTCGGCGGTGCCGCCCGAGGCCATGGCTATCCGCTTCGAGCCGGCCTGCTGCCGGCACCGGTCGACGGCCTCGGCGACCAGCTCCTCCACCCGCACGGGCTCCGCGTCCTCCAGCGGGTCGTCGTTCTGCACCCGGGAGAGGTCGATGAGCTCCTGCACGAGGTTGGTCAGCCGGGTCGCCTCGATCTGCATGCGTCCGGCGAACCGCTCCACGGCCTCCGGGTCGTCGGAGGCGTCCATCACGGCTTCGGAGAGCAGTGACAGCGCGCCGGTGGGGGTCTTGAGCTCATGGCTGACGTTGGCGACGAAGTCCCGCCGCACCGCCTCGATGCGCCGGGCCTCCGTGAGGTCCTCGACGAGCAGCAGCACCAGCCGCGAACCCAGCGGCGCGACCCGGGCCGAGACGGCGAGCGTCTCCCCCCGTCCCGTACCGCGCCGGGGGAGGTCGAGCTCGACCTGCCGTATCTCGCCGTCCCGCCGGGTGTCCCTGGCCATGTTGAGCATCGGTTCGACCGACAGCCGGCCGCCCCGCACCAGGCCCAGCGCATACGCGGCCGAACTGGCCTTGACGACGCTGTCGCTCTCGTCGAGCACCACGGCGGACGAGCTGAGCACCGACAGGACCGTGTCGACCCCCGGGGGGAGCGGTGCGTTGCTGTCGGGCCGCGGGGACGTCCTCGGGGGGCGCCGCTGCTCCCGCTCGCTCCAGCGGAACGCCAGCGTGGCGATCACACCGGTGAGTACACCGGCGATCGCGGCAGCTGCGGCGACCGCCGCGTTCACGTCCATGTCTCAAGGTTATGCGGGCTCGCCGACACTCTCCCAGCCATCCGGGTGCCATCTCGAACACTCGTCGCCCAGAGTTCACCGAGGGGATGGGGGCGGTTCACTTAGGGGGTCGAATCCGGACGCGTTGCACCCGCACCGTGAGGGGCGTGGGGGCCGGCCCTGAGACACCGCCCCCGACGGCCGGTCGGTCCAAGGATTCGGAGAGGTACTTCCATGCGCGACGCTTACCACGAGGAACTCGATGCGATCGGCGAGAGCCTGGTCGAGATGGCCCGGCTCGTCGGCTCGGCGATCGGCCGCGCGACGACGTCCATGCTCGACGCCGATCTCAAGCTCGCCGAGAGCGTGATCGCCGCGGACCAGAAGGTCGACGACCTGCAGCACGACCTGGAGGCACGGGCCATCGCCCTGCTCGCCCGCCAGCAGCCGGTAGCCACCGATCTGCGGATCGTGGTGACCTCCCTGCGCATGAGCGCCGACCTGGAGCGCTCCGGCGACCTCGCCCAGCACGTCGCCAAGCTGGCACGGCTGCGCTTCCCGGAATCGGCGGTGCCGCACGACCTGCACGCCACCATCCTGGAGATGGGGCAGCTGGCACAGCGGCTGATGGCGAAGGCCGCCGAGGTCATCATCACGAAGGACGTCGAGCTGGCGCTCCAGCTGGAGCAGGACGACGACGAGATGGACCTGCTGCACCGCACGCTGTTCCAGCACCTGATGGACGACCGCTGGAAGCACGGCATCGAGACGGCCGTCGACGTGACGCTGCTCGGCCGCTACTACGAGCGCTTCGCCGACCACGCCGTGTCGGTCGCCAAGCGCGTCGTCTACCTGGTGACGGGTGAGCACGCGGACGAGATCCAGGCCGCGGCGACACCGGTGGAGGGGGCGTAACGGCGCAGCCGGCAGGAAGGGCGCACGTATGTCCCCGCGTGCGTGCGCCGTTGATGCGCCGTCCGGGTTGGGCATGCAATGGGGACGGGAGCGGTGCGCCGTGCCGTACGCCCCGTCGTACGCATACGCCGTACGCCGTCGAGTCGTACCCCTGAGGAGGGACCATGGCCGATTCGCCCATGACCGAACCGCAGCAGGAGACCCCGGCCCAAGTGGCGCACCTGACCGTGCTCGGTGCCTGCGGCTGCGGCTCGGGCTGCGGGTGCGGCTGCCAGTCCGGCGCTCCGTGCCAGTGCGGTGGCTGCTCCGGCTGAGCGGTTGAGCGTCTGAGTGGCTGACCGGCCGACCGGAGCGGACAGCGGGTCCCGGTGGTGCCGTGCGGGGGGGGTGTGTGCGCCGCCCGGCACCACCCCGCCCGCGCCCCCGGGCGGGCGCCGGGCCCGGCGGCAGGGGGCGGGGTGCGTGGTCCTCGGGTCGACGACGGGCGGGGCGGTGGGGTGGGC
>NZ_JBEXWB010000322.1:0-7306 GCF_040629645.1 Streptomyces sp. NPDC005899
GCCCGGACGTCGGTCCGGCCGAACGGCCCGCCCCCCGGGGGTGGCCGGCGCCGGGTCAGCCGGGGAACCGGCCGGTGCTGCGGAGTTCGTAGCGCCGTTCCGCGTACGCCAGGTCGTCCCGCCACAGCCTGCCCGCCGAGGCACGCATCAGAGGGCGCAGCAGGGGCGCCGCGGCGCGGGCCGCGGCGAAGCCGCGCCGGTCGGAGGCGGCCACGACCGCCTCCGTCACCAGGGTCCTGGGCCTGCCCGCCCCGTCCGCGCCCAACGGCGTGGCGTGGGTCTCGACCACGGAGCCCCGCCCCTCCCCCTCGACGATGCGCATGACCACCGTGCGGGGCTCCGGGGCGGTGAAGAGCGCCCGCACCGGGACCACGACCCGCCCGGCCAGCTTGAAGGACACGTCCACGGCGAAGCCGTCCCCGCCCGTCGCGTCGTCGGCTCCGCCCGGGTCGAGCACCGTGAGGTCCACGAAGGAGTACGGGTGGAACCAGGCCCCGTGCCACGGGTCGAGGCGGTTGGCCACGACGTCCTCGGGCTCGCAGACGCCGGTCGCCTCGTACACGGCGTCGACGGCCCGGGCCGCAGCCGGACGGGGCGGGACCACCGGGCGGTCAAGGGGTGCCTCGCCGCCGGCCTCGTCCAGCCGCACCCAGGCCAGCACGCCGTCGTCGTGGGCGGGCAGGGGCTCCCAGCCCGCGAACTCCCCTCCCTGAAGGGCCAGTCCGTGCCAGTGGCAGACCAGCGTCCCGCAGCGCACCCGGCTGTCGCGCAACGGGGCGCCGAGGTGGGGGCAGGCTCCCGGCCCCGCGAGCAGCCGGCCCGAGGCGTCGCGCCAGGCCACCACCTCACGCCCCGCCACCGTGCGCCCGAAGGGCCGGTCCGCGGTGACGGACCGGGAGGCGCCGAGGACGTACCAGTTGCCGGAGGGCCTCGCCCGGGCGCGTGCGAGGGCTTCACCGATCAGCGCCGGCTTGGCGTCCTGCCAGGTGGGGCGCTGTTCCTCCCAGCGGACGGGAGCGGCACGCAGGCGCAGCGGGATGCGGCTCCGTCCGCCGCGGCCCGCCCGGTTCACGCCGCCTCCCCGTGGGCCCGCCGCACCGGACCGCCGGTGCGCGCGCGTGCCCGCCGGTCGGTGCCGGGGGCGGCCGCCCTGGCGGCCAGGGCGCGTACGAACCCGTCCAGGGCGACCGCGGCGCGGCGCCGGCGTGGGACGACCGACCGGCGGTGCAGGACCGCGTAGCCGTCGGCCTCGATCGCGTCGAGGATGCCGCTGTAGAGGACGAACGCGGTGCGAATGCACGGCCGTGACACCGGCGCGAGCAGGGCCAGCCCCGGCAGGGCCCGCCGGTAGACGGCGCGGTTGTGGGCCGCGGCCGCCTTCAGCACCTCGTCGACCCCACGGTCGCGGGCCCCGGTCGCCCTGCCGTGTTCGAGCCGCTGCCGCTCCACCCCGTGCGCGGCGAGCAGGTCCTCGGGGAGGTACAGGCGGCCGCGGTCCAGGTCCTCGCCCACGTCCCTGAGGAAGTTGGTGAGCTGGAAGGCGACGCCGAGGGCCGCCGCGTACGGCGCCGCCTCGGCGCGGGGGACCACCGTGCCCAGCACCGGCAGCATCTGGAGGCCGATCACGGCGGCCGAGCCGTGCGTGTACCGGGCCAGCTCCTCGTAGGAGGCGTAGCCGGTCACCGTCAGGTCGCTGCGCATGGATGCCATGAAGTCGGTGAAGTGGCGGTGCTCGATGCCGTAGGCGGCAGCCGTGTGGGCGAGCGCCCGGAGCACCGGTTCGCGGGTGGGCCCGCCGCGGAGCCCGGCGTCGAGCTGCGCCTCGAGGCGGGTCAGGGCGAGCGCGCGCTCCTGGGGCGCGGCGCCGGTCCCGAGGTCGTCGACGATGTCGTCCGCCAGGCGAGCGAAGCCGTAGAGGGCGTGCACGGCCGGGCGGCGGTCGGCGGGGAGCAGGCGGGTGGCCAGGAAGTAGGTTCTGCCGTGGCGCGCGTTGAGCCGGCGGCAGGCGGCGTACGCGGCACGCAGGGACGGCTCGTGAATGCCTGCCGCGTCGAGTTCACGGGCGGTCATGCGGGGCTGCCTTTCGGTACGGTGCGGGGTCCGGTGCGGGTGCGAAGGCCGGTGATCCGCTGCGCCGCCAGCTTCCCGGAGATCAGCACGGTCGGCACGCCGACGCCCGGGGTGGTGCCGCAGCCGGCGAGTACCGCGTTGCCGATGCCCCGTACGAGGTTGCGGGGGCGGAACGGGCCCGTCTGGGGGAACGTGTGGGCGGCGGAGAAAGGGGTTCCGGCCGCGTGCCCCTGGGCGGTCCAGTCGGCGGGGGTGACGAGGCACTCCTCCTCGATGGACGAGGCGATGCCGGTCAGCCCCCGCTGTTCGAGGACGGTGAGCAGGCTGTCGCGGTAACGGGGCGCCAACTCGCCCCACGCCCGCGCGTCCGGCCCGATGTCGGTGTTGGGACAGGGCGCCAGGATGTAGTGGAGGTGCCTGCCCGCAGGTGCGAGACCGGGATCGGTGGCCGTGGGGCGGGTGATGAGCAGCGAGGGATCGGTCATGAGGCTGCCCGTGCGGGTGAGTTCGTGGAAGGTGCGTTTCCACGCGCCTCCGAACGAGAGCGTGTGGTGGCCGAGTCCGGCCCAGGTGCGGTCCGTGCCGACGTGCAGGACCACCGCCGAGGGGGCGTGGCGCAGGGCGAGGGGGCGTCGGGGCCGGCGGCCGAGGAGCCGGTACGCCTCGGGCAGATCGGGGGTGAGGACCACGGCGTCGCACGGGATGCGGTCCTGGTCGGTGACGACGGCGGTGATCCGGTCGCCCGAGCGCTCCAGCCGGGTGACGGTCCGTCCGTGGAGGAACCGGGCGCCGGCCTCGGCGGCCGACGCCGCCAGGGCCCGGGGCAGGGCGTGCATGCCACCGCGGGGGAAGTAGACCCCGGCCACGGTGTCCATGTACGCGATGACCGCGTACGCGGCGAGCGCCCGGGCCGGTGGCACGCCCGCGTACAGGGCCTGGAAGGAGAAGACCCGGCGCAGCCGTTCGTCCTTCACGAAGTGCCCGATACGCGCGTCGAGGCGGCCGAAGCCGCCGAGGGCGGCGAGGCGGGCGAGGTCGGGGTGGAGGAGCTGGAGGGGGGAGTCGAAGTTGGTGTCGATGAAGCGCCGCATCTGCACGTGGTAGAGGCGCTCCAGCCAGGACCGGAGCCCGCGGTAGCCGGCCGCCTCCCGGGCGCCGGCGAACCGCTCGACCGCGGCCTCCATGGCGTCGCCCTCCGTGTGGACGTCCAGGTGGCTGCCGTCCGCGAACCGGGCTGTGTAGGCGGGGTGCAGCGGCACCAGTTCCAGCCGCTCGCGGAGGCTGTGGCCGACCGCCGCGAAGGCTTCCTCGACCAGGCCGGGCATGGTCAGGACGGTGGGGCCGGTGTCGGCGCGGTAGCCGGCCATCTCCAGGCTGCCGGCGCGGCCTCCCGGTCGGTCGTCCCGCTCGACGACCGTCACCCGCCGGCCCGCCCCGAGCAGGTGGAGTGCGGCGGAGAGACCCGCCAGGCCCGCTCCGACCACCACCACGTGGTCGGTCCTCCCGTCGACGGTCAGCATCGGCGTTCGCCTCCTTCGGCCGCGACGGCCGGATGTCCTCGGTGCCCGGGGGCCGGTCCGGGCGGCTCGGCTGCCTGGCGGCCGGCCTCGGGGGCCGGCCGGGCCGGTCCGTCCGGTGCCGGGGTCCGGCCCGCGCGGTGCCCGGCGGCGATGGACTCGAACAGCCCGGCGAGTACGCGGCTCGCGCCCTGCTCGGCCGCTGCCCCCTCCAGGTGGTGCACGGCCTGCTCGGCGAGCCGGCGGGCCTCCTCCTCGACGGCGGCGCGGGCACCGGTCGCCGTCAGCACCTCGCGCACCCGCGCCAGTTCGTCCTCGGTGAGCCCGGCGTCCCCCACGACCCGGTCGAGGAGGCGCACGGCGCCGCGGTCCCGCTCGCTCCCGGCGCGTGCCCGGGCCACGGCCAGGAGGTAGGTCGCCTTGCCCTCGCGGATGTCCCCGCCGGACGGTTTGCCGCTGCCGGCGGGGTCGCCGAACACCCCCGTCAGGTCGTCGCGCAGCTGGAAGGCGATCCCCGCGCAGCGGCCGGCCGCGCACAGGGCGCGGGTGACGTCCGGCCCCGAGTCCGCCAGGGCCGCGCCGAGGGCGAGCGGGCGCTCCACGGTGTACAGCGCGCTCTTGAGGCAGGCGGCGCGCAGGGCCTGCTCCGGCGAGCGTGCGCGGGTGATCTGGCCGTGCAGGTCGAGGTACTGGCCGGCCACCATCTCGGTGCGCATCGCCTGCCACGTCTCCCCCACACGCCGGCGGACCTCCGGGGCCATGGGGGTGTCGGTGACGGTGTCGTCCGCCCAGACCAGGGCCAGATCACCGACGAGCACCGCCGCCGACCTGCCGAACGACTCGGCCCGGGCCGGGCCCTGGGCCGGGTCGGCCAGGCCGGCGAGCGTGACGTGCACGGCCGGACGGCCGCGGCGCAGTGCCGCACCGTCCATGACGTCGTCGTGGACGAGTGCGCAGGTCTGGATGAGTTCGAGGGCGACCCCGAGCCGCAGGGCGGCCGTCACCGCCTCCCCGCCGCAGGCCCGCATCCCCCACCAGAGGAACGCGGGCCGCAGGCGCTTGCCGCCGTCCAGGGTGAACTTCTCCACCCGTTCGGCCACGTCCCGCGCGAAGACCGGGTCGACGGCGGCGGATCTCGTCACCCGCTCCCTCAGGACGCCCCGTGCCGTGCGGACGACCGCCGCGGCGACGTCCGCGTCGACCGAGGCGGCGTCCTCGGCCGCGGGTGCGGGGCGTGGGTGGTGCCCCAGCGGGCCGTCCTGCTCGTCGGCGCGTACGGGCACGTGGACGGTGCGGCTCTCCGGGCCCGGCCCGAGGCCGGCGGAGGCGGCATCCTCCGTCGGGTGACTGCGCATCGCATGTCCCTCGCATCGCATCGGTGGGTGGGCGTGATCCGAGGGGACCACAGGGGGCGGCCGCGTCCCGGTGTTGCCGGGCCCGCAATCGTGTGAAGACCTCACGTACCCGGGGAACCCCGCGCAACACGCCGACAGGCTCAATAAGCCCCTGCGGGCCCGGAAGAGGGAAAACTACGGGCCGGAGCGGAGGGCCATGGAGAGCGACAGCGACGAAGCGGGTCCGCGGAGTCTGGTGACGGGCGCGACGGGGTACATCGGGGGCCGCCTGGTCCCCGAACTCCTGGCGGCCGGTCACCGGGTGCGCTGTCTGGCGCGCAGTCCCGGCAAGCTGCGGGACCACCCCTGGGCGGGTGAGGCGGAGGTGGTCCGGGGGGACGTGACCGACGCCGAGTCCGTCGGCGAGGCGATGCGCGGCGTCGACGTCGCGTACTACCTCGTGCACGCGATGGGCGCGGGGAGCGGGTTCGAGGAGACGGACCGCACCGCGGCCAGGATCTTCGGCGAGCAGGCCCGGGCCGCCGGGGTCCGGCGCATCGTGTACCTGGGCGGTCTCACCCCCGCCGACGTCCCCGAGGCGGAGTTGTCCCCGCACCTGCGCTCGCGTGCCGAGGTCGGCCGGATCCTCCTGGACTCGGGGGTGGCGACGACCGTGCTCCGTGCGGCCGTCATCATCGGTTCCGGGTCCGCCTCCTTCGAGATGGTGCGGTACCTCACCGAGCGGCTGCCGGTCATGGTGACGCCGAGCTGGGTGTCGACACGGATCCAGCCGATCGCGGTCCGGGACGTGCTCCGCTACCTCGTGGGCAGCGCGCGGATGCCCGGCGAGGTGAACCGGGCCTTCGACATCGGCGGGCCCGACGTCATGACGTACCGGGAGATGATGGAGCAGTACGCGCGCGTCGCCGGACTCCGGCGACGGCTCATCCTGCCGGTGCCGATGCTGAGCCCGGGGCTGTCGAGTCACTGGATCGGGCTGGTCACCCCCGTGCCCCGGTCCATCGCGCGTCCGCTCGCGGAGTCCCTGCGCTACGAGGTCGTCTGCCACGAGCACGACATCGCCGGGTACGTCCCGGACGGTCCCGGGCAGCCCTGCTCCTTCGCGACCGCCCTGTCGCTCGCCCTGCGGAGGGTCCGGGAGGCGCGGGTCACGACGCGGTGGTCCTCGGCGTCCACACCGGGCATCCCGAGCGATCCGCTGCCCACCGACCCGGACTGGGCCGGCGGGAGCCTCTACACGGATGTGCGGGAGCTCGACGTGGACGCCTCGCCGGAGGCCCTGTGGCGGGTCGTCGAGGGGATCGGCGGTGACAACGGCTGGTACTCCTTCCCCCTGGCCTGGGCCGTGCGGGGATGGCTGGACCGGCTGGTCGGCGGGGTGGGCCTGCGCCGGGGCCGGCGGGACGCCCAACGGCTGCGCGTCGGGGACTCGCTGGACTTCTGGCGGGTCGAGGAGATCGAGCCGGGCCACCTGCTGCGGCTGCGCGCCGAGATGCGGCTGCCGGGCCTCGCCTGGCTGGAGATGTACGCGCTGGAGGGGCCGGGCGGCCGGTCCCACTACCGGCAGCGCGCCGTCTTCCATCCGTCCGGCCTCCTGGGCCACGCCTACTGGTGGAGCGTGGCGCCGTTCCACGCCGTCGTCTTCGGCGGGATGGCCCGCAACATCGCCCGGGCGGCCGGCCGGGAGACGAACGGGCGGCGGGCGTGAGCGTAGCGGTCGTCCTGTTCACCTCCGATCTGCGGCTGCACGACCATCCGCCGTTGCGCGCGGCCCTCGCGTCGGCGGACGAGGTGGTCCCGTTGTTCGTCCTGGACGACGGCGTCGGGCGGGCGGGCTTCGCCGTCCCGAACCGCCGCGCGTTCCTCGCCGACTGCCTGCGCGACCTCGACGCGGGGCTCCGGGACCGGGGCGGCCGGCTCGTCGTCCGGTCGGGGGACGTGGTCGCCGAGGTCTGCGGGATCGTCGACGGGACGGGCGCGGACGCCGTCCACCTGTCGGCGGGCGTCAGCGGTTACGCGCAGCGGCGTGAGGAGCGGCTGCGCGAGGCGCTCGGGCCCCGGGGCTGCCGGCTCCACGTCCACGACGCGGTGGTCACCGCGGTCGCGCCCGGGGAGCTGACTCCCTCCGGCCCGGGCAAGGACCACTTCGCCGTGTTCACCCCGTACTTCCGGCGCTGGTCCGGGATGCGGTCGCGCACCCCCCTGGGCGCGCCGCGCGCGGTGCGCGTGCCGCAGGCGCCCGCTTCGGTGGCACTGCCCGCCCGGACGGCCGTCGGCGGGGTGTCGCCGTCGTCGTCCACGGACATGTTCAGGCTGACGGGGTCACGCGCCCAGTCCAGGACGTTGCCGATGCGCTCGGCGTTG
>NZ_JBEXWB010000323.1:0-7304 GCF_040629645.1 Streptomyces sp. NPDC005899
GGGAGTGCGCACTCCCCGGGCCCCTCGGCGCGGTGGCGCGGGCGCCGGTGGATCAGCCGATCGGCAGGCCGCCCGTCGGCAGGCCCTGGGTGGGCAGTCCGTCGGTGGCCAGGGTGTCGCTCGCCAGCTCGCCGTCCGCCACGGTGCCGGCCTTCCGGACGGCAGTGCCCGCGGTCTTCCCGGCCGCCGGGAGGGTGGTGCCGACGACCTTGCCGCCGGTCTCGTTCGCCACGTCGGCACCCTGCTTCGAGGCGGAGTCCAGGGTGCCGCTGAGGCCGGCGCCGTCGAGCGAGGTAAGGCCGCCGAGGGCGGGGGTCTGCGGGAGCCCGGCGGCACCCGCGGCACCGGCCGCACCGACCACGGGGGCCGCGCCTGCGGCGATCAACAGCGCGGCACGGGCGATCCGGCGGGTCAGGGGGAGGGACATGATGCTCCTTCGACGGGACTTCCAACGGGTCTCGGCAGACGGTGGATCTGCCCGTCCGGTGATCGGACGCACTGAACAACCGGTCCGGGGGAGGGGAAGGTTGCGGGGCCCCGAGGTAAAGACTGGGCAATGCGTCGGATAATCCGCACGAGGGGCGGCCCGGTGGGCGGTGGCCGGGGCGGCGGCGCGACGAACCGTCACTTCCCTTGTACGCCAAGGGAAGTGGTCAGTTCCGCGCAGGGCGCGGGAGCGGCGGTCGGGGTGGTCGCGGGCGAGCGTCCGCAGTGCTCGTACGGCTGATGCCTCGTACTACTGAGCGAGCCGCATGCGGACCGTCGTGGTGCCCGAATCCTTGCGTTCCGTCCGCCAGCCCGTGTCGGGGGTCCACACCCGCCCGGCGTAGGAGACCCTGTCGATCCGCAGCGTGCTCGCCCGGGCGACCGCCCAGTGGGCGAGCTCCCAGCCGCGCCGGGAGGCCCCGCCGCCGGCCTCGGTGGTGGCGGGCACCGGCACCGAGACCGTGCCCGCGGACGCGGCCCCCGCCGTGCCGGTGGCCGGGAGCACGCCCCTGCCGAAGGCGCGCACCAGGTCGGCCCGCACCTCGGCCGCGTCACCCGGACCGGCGGCGGTCGCCGTCGGCGGCGAGCAGGTCAGGGTGGCCGGGGCGCGGCCCGTCAGCGCGGCGGACAGCAGCGTGGCGTCCGGCTCGTGCTTGGCGTACGCCTGCGGGAACCCGCTCTTCTGCACCCGCTGCGCCGCGACCGTCAGCGGGAGCCGCGAGTAGCCCGGGACCTCGGCCAGGTGCCGGTAGAACTCGCCGGACGCGTGGACCGGGTCGAGGATCTCCGCGGGCGTGCCCCAGCCCTGCGAGGGACGCTGCTGGAAGAGCCCGAGCGAGTCCCTGTCACCGTGCTCGATGTTGCGCAGCGCGGACTCCTGCAGCGCGGTCGCCAGGGCGATCGTCACCGCGCGCTCGGGCATGCCGCGGGTGGTGCCCACGGCGGAGATCGTCGCGGCGTTGGCTGCCTGCTCGGGGCTCATCTCGTACGTCCGCCCGTCGCCGCCGCCGGAGGCGCGCACGGTGCAGCGGGGCGAACCCTGGTGGCCGGTGACGTACTGGGCGGCCACGTAGCCGGCCAGGGCCACGAGCACGGCGAAGGCGGCCGCGGCACGGACGGCGCGGCCGCGGGGGGTGGAAGAAGCGGTCCGGGGCACGAAGCCACCGTACTGGAGGGTAGGACCGGGGCCGAGGCCCAAGTCGCTTAGGCTCGTGTCCATGTACGGACACACGCTCGACCTGGCTTTGGACGGCCCGGAGCTCACCGCCCGGCTCGTCGACTTCCCGTCGGTCAGCGGGCAGGAGAAGGACCTCGCCGACGCCATCGAGGCCGCCCTGCGCCCCCTGCCGCATCTGACCGTCGACCGGTACGGCAACAACGTCGTCGCCAGGACGGCGCTGGGCCGCGCCGAGCGCGTGGTGCTGGCGGGCCACATCGACACCGTCCCGATCGCCGGCAACGTGCCGTCGAGGCTCGACGAGGACGGCGTGCTCTGGGGGTGCGGCACCTCCGACATGAAGTCGGGCGTCGCCGTGCAGCTGCGGATCGCCGCGACGGTGCCGGAGCCCAACCGCGACCTGACCTTCATCTTCTACGACAACGAAGAGGTCGCCGCCCACCTCAACGGCCTCGGTCACGTCGCCGAGGCCCACCCGGACTGGCTGCACGGGGACTTCGCCGTCCTCCTGGAGCCGTCCGACGGGGAGGTGGAGGGCGGCTGCCAGGGCACCCTCCGGGTCCACCTCCGGCTGGAGGGCGAGCGGGCGCACTCCGCGCGCGGCTGGATGGGGTCCAACGCGGTCCACGCCGCCGCGCCGGTGCTGGCCCGGCTGGCCGCCTACGAGCCGCGCCGCCCGGTCGTCGACGGCCTGGAGTACCGCGAGGGGCTCAACGCCGTGGGCATCGAGGGCGGTGTCGCCACCAACGTCATCCCGGACGTCTGCACCGTGGTGGTGAACTACCGCTACGCCCCCGACCGCACGCCCGAACAGGCCGAGGCACACGTGCGGGAGGTCTTCGAGGGCTGCGGTGTCGCCGGGTTCACGGTCGACGACCACTCCGGCGCGGCGATGCCCGGCCTCTCGCACCCCGCGGCCAAGGCGTTCATGGATGCGGTCGGCGGGACGGCACGCCCCAAGTTCGGGTGGACGGACGTCTCCCGGTTCGGCGCGCTCGGCATCCCCGCGGTCAACTACGGCCCCGGCGACCCGCTCTTCGCGCACAAGCGTGACGAGCACGTCTCCACCGACCGGATCACGCACTGCGAGGAGCGCCTGCGCTCGTGGCTGACCAGTTGACCCACGGCATTCCCCTGCGCGTAACCTCCGCGGATCTACGCTGAGGCGACACACGCACATCGCAGGTCGGCGGAGGGAGCAGGTCATGGGCAACCCGGAGGACGCACGGATCCCCGAGGGCGCGCAGGTCCCCGAGGGCGCGGTACCGCCCGAGGAGCAGCGGACGGGCCCGG
Organism: Streptomyces sp. NPDC005899; assembly: GCF_040629645.1. Taxonomy (NCBI): domain Bacteria; kingdom Bacillati; phylum Actinomycetota; class Actinomycetes; order Kitasatosporales; family Streptomycetaceae; genus Streptomyces; species Streptomyces sp. NPDC005899. Next base: position 2,957 of record NZ_JBEXWB010000323.1, read on the forward strand.
TTCTGCGCCGCAGGGACCAGGTGCAGCCGGGCACGACCGATCAGCGGCTGCTGGACTCCGAGGGTGACTCCGAGTGGGTACACACCGACCCGTGGCGGGTCATGCGCATCCAGTCGGAGTTCGTGGAGGGCTTCGGTGCGCTGGCCGAACTGCCGAGCGCCATCAGCGTCTTCGGCTCCGCGCGGACACCGGCCGACGGGCCGGAGTACGAGGCGGGCGTGCGCATCGGACGGGCGCTGGTCGAGGCGGGGTTCGCCGTCATCACGGGCGGTGGCCCCGGGGCCATGGAGGCGGCGAACAAGGGGGCCAGAGAGGCCAAGGGCGTCTCCGTCGGCCTCGGCATCGAGCTGCCGTTCGAGTCCGGGCTGAATCCACATGTCGACATCGGCGTGAACTTCCGCTACTTCTTCGTGCGCAAGACGATGTTCGTCAAGTACGCCCAGGGCTTCGTCGTCCTGCCCGGCGGCCTGGGCACACTGGACGAGCTCTTCGAGGCGCTCACGCTGGTGCAGACCGGCAAGGTGACGCGCTTCCCGATCGTGCTGTTCGGCTCGGCGTACTGGAGCGGCCTGGTGGACTGGCTGCGGGACACGGTGGTCGCGGGCGGCAAGGCGTCCGAGACGGACCTGCTGCTCTTCCACGTGACGGACGACGTGGACGAGGCGGTCCGTCTCGTCACGAAGGAGGTCGGCCGCTAGGACCGCGCGGGGCGGGGGTACGGAGGCGGGAGCGCGGGGCGGAGTCCCTGCGCCCCGTGCTTCGTGGGTCGCGGTGCCCGGTGCCCGCTCCCGTGCTTCGGGTCCCTTCCCGCGCCCCGGGCCCGTGCGCCGCCTCCCGCGCTCTCGCACGGCGTTCCGCGAGCCCGCGTGGACCCGGAACTACGCCAGTCCCCGCCGGGCCACCGCGGGGGCCCGGCGGCCCGCGATGGAGGCCACCATGTCCAGGACCTGCCGGGTCTCCGCCACCTCGTGCACCCGGTACACCTGTGCCCCCAGCCACGCCGAGACGGCCGTCGTCGCCAGCGTCCCGATCACCCGTTCCTTCACGGGCCGGTCCAGCGACTCCCCGACGAAGTCCTTGTTGGACAGCGAGACCAGCACCGGCCAGCCCGTGGCCGTCATCTCGCCGAGCCGGCGCGTCGCCTCCAGTGAGTGCCGCGTGTTCTTCCCGAAGTCGTGACCGGGATCGATCATGATCCCGTCAGGCCTGACCCCGAGCGCCACGGCCCGCTCGGCGAGACCCACGGTCACCCGCAGGATGTCCGCCATCACGTCGTCGTACGCCACCCGGTGCGGCCGGGTGCGCGGCTGCGCGCCGCCCGCGTGCGTGCACACGAGCCCCGCCCCGTACCGCGCGGCGACCTCCGCGAGCTTCGGGTCCACGCCGCCCCACGCGTCGTTCAGCACGTCCGCGCCGGCCTCGCAGACGGCTTCGCCCACGTCGTGCCGCCAGGTGTCGACGCTGATCACCACGTCCGGGTGGCGGCGGCGCACCTCCGCGACGAAGCCGACCGTCCGGCGGGCCTCCTCCCGGGCCGAGACCTCCTCGCCGGGGCCGGCCTTCACACCGCCTATGTCGATGATCGCGGCGCCCTCCGCGACGGCCTCGTCGACCCTGGAGAGCGCGGGCTCGTCGTGGAACGTCGCTCCCTGGTCGTAGAAGGAGTCGGGGGTCCGGTTCACGATGGCCATGATCACCGGTTCGTGCGGTCCGAACTCCCGTTGCCCCAGCCTGAGCGCCCCGCTTGGCATTTCCTGTTCCTCCTAGGTAGGTCGCCTGCGACCTTAGGCCGTCCACGGATCGGCCGGGCCCGCCGCGGTCGGGCGGGACCCGAGCGAACGACCCTGGCTGTCGGTGGCGCATGGCACGATCTGACCGGACAGGTTTCCGCTTCCGGGGAGATGCACGTGTTCTGGTTCTTGCTGCTCACGATGGCCGTCGTGGTGGCCGCGGTCACACTGGCGGTGGTCGGCGGAGGCGGAAGCGCCGTGCTGCAGGACGTCGAGCCCGAGCGGCTCACCGACCCGCTGCCGGCGGACCGCCCGGTCGGCCGGGCCGACATCGAAGCCCTGCGCCTGCCCATGGCGGCGAGGGGCTACCGCATGACGGACGTGGACGAGGCGCTGGGCAGGCTCGGTGCCGAGCTCGCCGAGCGGGACGCCCGCATCGCCGAGCTGGAGTCCGCCCTCGCCGGGGCGCACGCGACCGCCACGAGCGGTCCCGACCTGCTCAAGCGGCCGGACCGGCCCCTCACCGGTGAGGACACCGGGCCGGGCGCGGGAGACGGGCGATGAGCGGCTCCCGGCCCGCGCCGGACGGCCGGCCGCGCTGCCCCTGGGGCCTGTCCACGGAGGACTACCTCGCCTACCACGACACCGAGTGGGGCCGCCCCGTCCACGGCGACGACGCCCTCTTCGAGCGGCTCTGCCTGGAGGCCTTCCAGTCCGGGCTCTCGTGGCTGACGATCCTCCGCCGCCGCGAGGGCTTCCGCAGTGCTTTCGCCGGCTTCAGGATCTCCGAGGTGGCCGGGTTCACCGACGCCGACAGGGAGCGGCTGCTCGCCGACACCGGCATCATCCGCAACCGCGCCAAGATCGACGCGACGCTGGCCAACGCCGAGGTGCTGGCCGGCTGGGCCGAAGGAGAGCTGGACGCACTCGTCTGGTCGTACGCCCCCGACCCGGCCACCCGCCCCGCTCCGCGCTCCCTCGCGGACGTCCCCGCCGTCACGGCGGAGTCGACCGCGCTGGCCAAGGAGCTTAAGAGGCGGTCCATCCGGTTCGTCGGCCCCACGACCGCGTACGCCCTGATGCAGGCCTGCGGCCTGGTCGACGACCACCTGGCCGACTGCGTGGCCCGGGGCGGTGGGTGACCGCTGCCCCGGGAAGCGCCGCCGCTACCTGCCGAGGTACTTCGGCGGCTGCTTGGCGAGGAATGCCTCGACCGCGATCGTGTGGTCCTGCGAGGCCCCCGCCCGGGTCTGGAGCTCGTCCTCCTTCTCCAGCGACTCGGCCAGCGTGTGCCCCGCGCCGTAGGCCACGGAGGCCTTGAGCGCCGCGTAGGCCACCGTCGGCCCCTCCGCCAGGGCGCGGGCCACCTTCAGCGCCTCCCCGGCCAGCTCGGCGGCCGGCACGACCTTGTTCGCGATGCCCAGCTCGTACGCCTCCTGCGCCGTGATGGAACGCGGGAAGAGCAGCAGGTCGGCGGCGCGGCTCGCCCCGATGAGGCGGGGGAGCGTCCAGGAGACGCCCGAGTCGGCGGTCAGTGCCACACCCGCGAAGGACGTGTTGAAGGCCGCGGTGTCGGCCACCACGCGGTAGTCGGCGGCGAGCGCGAACCCGAAACCGGCACCCGCCGCGACCCCGTTGACGCCCGCGACCACGGGCTTCTCCATTTCGGTGATCGCCCGGACGATCGGGTTGTAGTGCTCGCGCACGGTGCTCAGGGCGTTGGCGCCCTCCGTGCCGCGCGACTCGGCGAGCGTGGAGACGTGTTCCCTGAGGTCCTGGCCCACGCAGAAGGCGCGCCCGGTCGCGGTCAGCAGAACCGCCCGTACGGCGGTGTCGTCCGCGACGGCCAGCAGCGCGTCGCGCAGCGCGACCTTGGCCGCGGTGTTCATGGCGTTCATCGCGTCGGGACGGTTGATCGTGATCGTCGCGAGCCCGTCGCTCACGTCGGTGAGCACGGTGTCGGCCTGGTCGGCCATCGCGGGGTCTCCTTACGGCTCCGGCAGTGTGCCTGTCCACGCAAGCATGGCCGACACCGGCGGGGCGGTGTATGTGACCTGCGTCTAACGATTGGCTCTCGGCTGAGGGGCGAAGGTGGCGCAGTATCGCAGCCGGATCGCCGAATTGGGTGGTTTTGGCTGAGCGCGTTGCTCAAGCGATGCCGACCGATGTTGGTCATCGGGGTCTTCGATGCGGGATAATGCGGAGGAAGCATTGTGTTCGACGCCGGTGAGGCAGCGCCTGTCATGGAGCCGCCGGTTGCGATGAGCTGGTTTCAGGAAGGGGAACGAGCATGGCGGCCATGAAGCCGCGGACGGGCGACGGCCCGCTCGAGGTGACAAAGGAGGGGCGGGGCATTGTCATGCGCGTTCCGCTCGAAGGCGGCGGTCGGCTTGTCGTCGAGCTGACTCCGGACGAGGCCGATGCCCTCGGTGACGCCTTGAAGAAGGTCGTCGGCTGAGGCGTAGGCGCCCACACTTCACCACTGCCCCGGCACGCGATCCGTGCCGGGGCAGTGGTGCGCCGGGAGCCGGGCGGGCTTCCACCGCGTGCGGGTGGGTGGTCCGGTCCGCGCCGCGTGCGGGCGGGCGGGTGCTCGGCCTCCGGCGTGAGCCGCGGCC
>NZ_JBEXWB010000324.1:0-7302 GCF_040629645.1 Streptomyces sp. NPDC005899
CGCCCGTCCGCCGCGGAGATACCCGCAGTCGGATGAGGCGGCGGAGCCCGGGCCGCATAAGCTCGACCCCGGGCAACGCCGAAGGTCGTTGCCCCGTTGTTTGCCCCGCAAGCGGAGAGAGAAGTGTGAGCAGGGTGTTTTCGCAGGTCATCCGGACGACCAGGACGGCGAGGTAGGCGCGAGGTGCACATCGTCATCATGGGCTGCGGGCGTGTCGGAGCCGCTCTCGCGCAGACCCTCGAGCAGCAGGGGCACACGGTCGCCGTGATCGACCAGGACCCCACGGCGTTCCGCCGCCTCGGTTCCGGGTTCGGCGGCCGGCGGGTCGGCGGGGTCGGCTTCGACCAGGACACCCTGCGCGAGGCCGGGATCGAGGAGGCCGGGGCCTTCGCCGCGGTGAGCAGCGGCGACAACTCCAACATCATCGCGGCCCGCGTGGCCCGGGAGATGTTCGGCATCGAGAACGTCGCCGCCCGCATCTACGACCCCCGCCGCGCCGAGGTCTACCAGCGTCTCGGGATCCCCACCGTCGCCACGGTCCGCTGGACCGCGGACCAGATGCTGCGGCGGTTGCTGCCGTCGGGCGCCGAGCCGCTGTGGCGGGACCCGAGCGGCGGCGTGCAGCTCGCGGAGGTGCACACCACCTCGGCCTGGATCGGTCACAAGATCAGCACGCTGCAGGAGGAGACGGGCGTCCGCGTCGCCTTCCTCACCCGTCTGGGTGAGGCCATACTGCCGACGTCGCAGACGGTTCTGCAGGAGGGCGATCTGGTCCACGTGATGATGCGTACGGACGAGATCGCGAAGGTCGAGGAGGCCTTCGCCGAAGGTCCCGAGGAGGGCGGTCACTGATGCGCGTGTCGATTGCCGGGGCTGGCGCGGTGGGCCGTTCCATCGCGGCCGAGCTCCTGGAGAACGGCCACGAGGTACTGCTGATCGACAAGGCACCGACCGCCATCTCGGTGGAGCGGGTGCCCATGGCCGAGTGGCTCCTCGCCGACGCCTGCGAGATCACCTCGCTCGACGAGGCGGCGCTCCAGCGGTGCAACGTGGTGATCGCGGCGACCGGGGACGACAAGGTCAACCTCGTCGTCTCCCTGCTCGCCAAGACCGAGTACGGCGTCCCCCGGGTCGTCGCCCGGGTGAACAACCCGAAGAACGAGTGGCTGTTCAACGAGTCGTGGGGGGTGGACGTCGCCGTGTCGACGCCGCGCCTGATGTCCGCGCTGGTCGAGGAGGCGGTGAGCGTCGGCGATCTCGTCCGGCTGCTGCGCTTCAGCCACGGTGACGCCAACCTCGTCGAGCTGACGCTGCCCCCGGAGTCGGCCCTGGCCGGCACGCGGGTCAGCGATGTCGCGTGGCCCGAGGACACGTCGCTGGTCACCATCATCCGGGGGACGCGTGTGCTGACGCCCAGCCCCGAGGAGACCCTGGAGGCCGGTGACGAGCTGCTGTTCGTGGCCGCCCAGGCGCGCGAGGAGCAGTTGGAGGACCTCCTGTCGGTCCGCCGCGAACCTTCCGACGACTGAAGCGCGCGGAGCACGCGGGCGACCGTGGGCGCGGGCGCAGGACACGGCCCGCGACATGTGAGGGGCCCGGACCGTCGTCACGATCCGGGCCCCTCGCTGTCGCGGTACGGCCGGCTCAGACCTCGTAGCCGCGGGGCTCCGCCGCCCGGGCGGCCTGTGCCGCCTGGGCGTCGCGCGCCGCCGTGCGGGCCTTCTCGGCCTCCTCCTCCGCCTCCATCTCGGCGAAGACGTCGATGGGCGGCGGCGCCTTGGCGAGGAAGACCCAGGTCAGGTACACCGCGAGAAGGAACGGCGGGATCTTGAGCGCGACCAGCACCCAGCCGAGCTGCGCGGTGTCGGCCCACCAGTACAGCGGGAAGAGGATCGCGCACTTGGCGAGGAGGATCAGCCCCCAGGCGTAGCTGGCCTTGGCGTAGGCCTTCTTGCGCCCCGGGTTCCTCGTGCGCCAGGAGAGGTTCTCCTTGAAGACCGGGCCGAGGATCAGGCCGATCAGCGGCACTCCGGCGAGCGTCGTGACGAGGTAGGCGAGGGCCAGGCCGAGCGTGTACAGCATGCCCGGCAGGTAGAAGTCCTTGGCGTTGCCCGTCATCATCGCGAAGACGACGCCGAAGGCCACGCCGAAGACGCCGCTGAAGGCGTGCTTGACGGTGTCCTTGCGGATCAGTCGTACGGCGACGAGCACGAGCGACACGGCCAGGGCGGCGATGGCCGAGAAGTGGAGGTTCTTGTCGATGGTGAAGATGGTGACGAAGAGCAGCCCTGGCAGGACTGTCTCCACCATGCCGCGCACGCCGCCGAAGGCCTCGAAGAGAGCGGCCTCGGTGACGGCCCTGGCCTCGGCGTCCTGCTGGTCGGTGCGGTGGGGCTGGTCCGTGTCGGACGTCGGCTTGTCGTGAGACGTCACCGGCTACTCCTTGCCGAGCGGTCGGAGTTCGTATTTGGGGTTGAACAGCACCCGGCGCCCGTGACTCATGGCGATCCGGCCCGAGGCGATCAGCCTGCGGCCCGGCTCGATGCCGACGATGGAGCGCCGGCCCAGCCAGACCACGTCGAGCGGTGCCGTGCCGTCGAAGAGCTCCGCCTCCAGGGCGGGCACTCCGGCCCGCGGGCGCAGGGTGACGGTCCGCAAGGTACCAGTCACCCTGACGATCTGGCGGTCCGTGCACTCCGAGATGCGCGTGCAGCCCGGGGCGTGCGAGTCCTCCCGCAGCTCCTGGGACTCCAGGTCCTCCTGCGAGCTGGACAGCCGGTCGAGCATGCGGCGGAAGCGGCCCGACGGCTTCTCCGTCCTGCCTGGCTTCTCGAATCGGTGAACAGCGCTCATACCCGAAGGGTACCGGTCCCCTGTGGTAAGGGCGGGCCGGCAGGTATGTCACCCGAAAGGGTGAGGCGACGCGCGGCGTGAGCGCGGTCAGCCGCGTTCGAAGCGGTAGCCCATGCCCGGCTCGGTCACGAAGTGCCTGGGGTGGGAGGGGTCGGCCTCCAGCTTGCGGCGCAGCTGGGCCATGTAGACCCGCAGGTAGTTGGTCTCCGTGCCGTACGAGGGGCCCCAGACCTCCTGCAGCAGCTGCTTCTGGCCGACGAGCCGGCCCGCGTTGCGCACGAGGACCTCCAGGAGGTGCCACTCCGTGGGGGTGAGCCGCACGTCACGACCCTCCCTCTGCACCTTCTTCGCCGCCAGGTCGACGGTGAACCCCGCCGTCTCGACGAGCCCCAGGGCGTCGGCGCCCTCGGGGCCGGCCGGTTCGGCACGGCGGACGGCGGCACGCAGCCTGGCCAGGAGTTCGTCCATGCCGAAGGGCTTGGTGACGTAGTCGTCGGCCCCGGCGTCGAGGGCCTCCACCTTCTCGTCGGAGGTGTGGCGGGCCGAGAGCACGAGGATCGGTACGCGGGTCCAGCCGCGCAGGCCCCTGATCACCTCGACACCGTCCATGTCGGGCAGTCCGAGGTCCAGGACGACGACGTCGGGGTGCCGGGCGGCGGCCAGTTGCAGGGCGGTCGCCCCGTCCGATGCCGCGTCGACCTCGTACCTGCGCGCCTTCAGATTGATCACGAGGGCGCGCACTATCTGCGGCTCGTCGTCGACCACGAGTACCCGGGTCATCGGGGCCCTGCCTTTCCTGCGTCCGTGGAGGGGGCGGCGGTGTGCCCCGGGGGTCTCGTGAGGTGGCCGGCGGCCCGGGGGCCGTCCTGCCGTGCCTGTTCCCGCGCGGCCTTCAGCGTGAGGACCATGGTGAGGCCGCCGCCGGGGGTGTCCTCGGCGTCCAGCGTGCCGCCCATCGACTCGACGAAGCCCCGGGCGACCGCGAGGCCGAGGCCCACCCCGGCACCTCGCGGGGCGTCGCCGTACCGCTGGAAGGGCTCGAAGATGCGCCCCTTGCCCTCGTCGGGGACACCGCGGCCCCTGTCCGCCACCCGCAGTTCGACCCGTCCGCCCAGGGCGCTGGCGGCGGCGGTGACGCGTTCGCCGTCGGGGCTGTACTTGACCGCGTTCTCGACGATGTTGGCGACGGCCCGCTCCAGCAGCCCCGGGTCGACGGCGACCATGGGGAGCGTCTCGGGGATGTCGAGGTCGACGCTGCCCTCCGGTACGCCGCCGAGCGCCATGGGGACGACCTCGTCGAGATCGATCTCGCGGATCAGCGGTGTGACGGTGCCCGTCTGCAGCCGGGACATGTCGAGCAGGTTGCCGACCAGGTGGTCGAGGCGGTCCGCCCCGTCCTCGATCCCGGCGAGGAGTTCGGCCTCGTCCTCCTCGGACCAGGAGACGTCGTCCGACCGCAGGGAGCTGACGGCGGCCTTGATGGCGGCCAGCGGAGTGCGCAGGTCGTGGCTGACCGCGGCGAGCAGGGCGGTCCTGATCCGGTTGCCCTCGGCGAGGCGCCGCGCCGCCTCGGCCTCGTCCACCAGCCGCTGGCGGTCGAGCACGACCGCCGCCTGCGCGGCGAAGGCCCCGAGCACCCGCCGGTCCTCGGCGGGCAGCACCCGGCCGGACAGGGCCAGCGCCATGTGGTCGCCGACGGGCATGTCCACGTCCGCGTCGTCGGGCCGGGCCACCGGGGCGGGACCGACGGACCCGGCGCAGGTCCACGGCTCCACGTCGCTCCGCCGCTCCAGCAGCGCGACGGACTCCATGGCGAAGGTCTCCCGGACACGGCCCAGGAGGGCGTCCAGGGCCGTCTCGCCGCGCAGGACACTCCCGGCGAGGGTGGAGAGGATCTCCGACTCGGCGCGCAGCCGCGCGGCCTGATGGGTCCGGCGGGCCGCCAGGTCCACGACGGAGGCGACCGCCAGGGCGACCGCGAAGAAGATCACGATGGCGACGAAGTTCTCCGGGTCCTGCACGGTCAGGGTGTGGGTGGGAGGCGTGAACCAGTAGTTGAGCAGCATCGAGCCGGCGGCGGCCGAGGCGAGTGCGGGTGCCAGTCCGCCGAGGAGGGCCGCTCCGACGGTCAGGAAGAGGAAGAGCAGGACGTCGTTGGCGAGCCCCGGCCCGTTCTCCAGGCTCCGCAGGAGGAGGGTCAGGAGCGCGGGCCCGCCCACGCCGACCGCCCACCCCCAGAGGATCCGGGCGCGGCTGAGCCTGGCGCTGCGGGCGATGGGCAGGCCGCGCCCCTTGGCGACCTCCTCGTGCGTGACGATGTGGACGTCCAGGTCGGGGCCGGACTCGCGGGCGACGGTGGCGCCGACACCGGGCCCGTAGACGTACTGCCAGGTCTTGCGGCGGCTGGAGCCGAGAACGATCTGGGTGGCGTTGACGCCCCGGGCGAAGGCCAGGAGCGCCGAGGGTATGTCGTCACCGATGACGTGGTGGAAGGTCCCGCCGAGGTCCTCGACGAGCGTGCGCTGGACGGCGAGTTCCTTGGGCGAGGCGGACGTCAGTCCGTCGCTGCGGGCGATGTACACCGCGAGGATCTCGCTGCCTGAGCCCTTGGCCGCCATCCGGGACGCGCGGCGGATCAGCGTACGGCCCTCGGGCCCGCCCGTCAGGCCGACGACGATGCGTTCGCGGGCCTGCCAGGGGGTGCTGATGTCGTGCTCGCCGCGGTACTGCTGGAGGTACTCGTCGACCCGGTCGGCGACCCAGAGAAGGGCCAGCTCGCGCAGGGCGGTGAGGTTGCCGGGCCGGAAGTAGTTGGACAGGGCCGCGTCGACCTTGTCGGACTGGTAGATGTTGCCGTGGGCCATGCGCCGGCGCAGTGCCTGGGGGGACATGTCGACGAGCTCGACCTGGTCGGCCCTGCGCGCCACCTCGTCCGGGATGGTCTCCTGCTGCCGCACGCCCGTTATCGCCTCGACGACGTCGCCGAGGGACTCCAGGTGCTGGATGTTGACGGTGGAGATGACGTCGATACCGGCCCGCAGCAGCTCCTCGACGTCCTGCCACCGTTTGGCGTTGCGGGATCCCGGCACGTTGGTGTGGGCCAGTTCGTCCACCAGCGCCACGGCCGGGGCCCGCTCCAGGACCGCGTCGACGTCCATCTCGGAGAAGACCGCCGAGCGGTGCTCGATGTCACGGCGGCGGATCTGCTCCAGGCCGTGCAGCAGCACCTCGGTGCGGGGCCGCCCGTGGTGCTCCACGAACCCGACGACGCAGTCCGTGCCCCGCTCCACCCGGCGGTGGGCCTCGGACAGCATGGCGTACGTCTTCCCGACGCCGGGTGCCGAGCCCAGGTAGATCCGAAGCGTGCCGCGTGCCATGGCCCCATTGTCTTCTCTGAACCGGCTCCCGCCGATGCGGGAGCCGCTCCTCGAAGCTACCCCGAGCATTTCCGGCACATGGGACAGGGGAGGGGTTCCGGGTCCGTATTGACGCGATTCTGACGCCTTCGCCGGCCCTCGCCGCGGGGCGGCCCCGCCCGCCCCGCGCTCACTCCCGCTCGACGATGTGCCCGTCGCTCAGTTCCAGTACGCGGTCGGCGAAGCCCAGCAGCTGGGGGTCGTGGGTGGCGACGAGGACGGTGACGCCCTCGCTGCGCACGACGGCCCGCAGCAGCTCCATGACGGCGAGACCGGTCTCCGCGTCGAGCTGTCCGGTGGGCTCGTCGGCGATCAGGAGCGCGGGCCGGTTGGCGAGCGCGCGGGCGATGGCGACGCGCTGCTGCTGACCTCCGGAGAGCTCACCGGGGCGCTGCCGCGCGTGGTCGCCGAGGCCCACGAGGGAGAGCAGCAGGTCCACCCGGTCCTCCCGCTCGCGCGGGTCGGCCTTGCGCAGCCTCAGCGGCACACCGACGTTCTCCGCCGCCGTGAGGATCGGGATGAGCCCGAACGACTGGAAGACGAAACCGATCCGGTCCCGCCGCAGCTCCAGCAGCCCGTCCTCGCCCAGCTCGGACAGGTCGGTGCCGCCGACGGTGATCCGGCCCTCGTCGGGGCTGTCGAGGCCACCGACGAGGTTGAGCAGGGTCGTCTTGCCGGAGCCCGAGCGCCCCTTGAGCGCGACGAGCTCGCCGCGCGGGATCTCGAAGGAGACCCCCCGCAGGGCGTGCACGGCGGTGGCGCCGGTCCCGAAGGAGCGGTGCAGGTCCTCGACCCGCACCATGGGCCCGCCGGCCGGGCTCTCGGTCAACGCCGTGCCGCTCTGTGCGCCGGTGCTCCGTGTCATCGCTCTCCCCCGTGCGTGCGCTGCCCCGCGTGCCGCTCCTCGGCCGCGGACAGTATGTGCGTGAGCCGGGCGGACGGGCAATGCCCGCGGTGGGCGGCGCGCGGGCCGATCCCCGCCCCGCCCGGGGTGCCGTGCGCCTGCGGCCCCGGCAGGGTGACGGCCGGTGGG
>NZ_JBEXWB010000325.1:0-7255 GCF_040629645.1 Streptomyces sp. NPDC005899
GGATCGGTGCCCCGCGCCCCGGCGGCGGTCAGGAGCGCCCCGGCGCCCCGCGCCCGCAGGGTGGTCCCGGTGGCGCCCCGCGCCCCCAGGGCCAGGGTGGCGCACGTCCCTCCCCGGGCGGCATGCCCCGTCCGCAGGCTCCCCGTCCGGGCGGTGCCCCCTCGGGTAACCGTCCGAACCCCGGCATGATGCCGCAGCGTCCCGCCGCGGGTCCGCGTCCCGGTGGCGGCCCCGGCGGTGGCCGTGGTCCCGGCGCCGGTGGCGGTCGCCCCGGTGGCGGTGGCGGTCGTCCCGGCGGCGGTGGCTTCGCAGGCCGTCCGGCCGGTCCCGGCGGTGGCGGCGGCGGCTTCGCCGGCCGTCCCGGTGGTCCCGGTGGCGGTGGCGGTGCGGGCCGTCCCGGTGGTGGCGGTGGCTTCGGCGGCCGTCCCGGCTTCGGCGGACGTCCCGGCGGCCCCGGTGCCCGTGGTGGCACGCAGGGTGCGTTCGGCCGTCCCGGCGGTCCCGCGCGTCGTGGCCGCAAGTCGAAGCGGCAGAGGCGCCAGGAGTACGAGGCCATGCAGGCCCCGTCGGTGGGCGGCGTCATGCTGCCTCGCGGCAACGGGCAGGCCGTCCGGCTGTCGCGCGGCGCGTCCCTGACCGACTTCGCGGAGAAGATCAACGCCAACCCGGCGTCGCTCGTCGCCGTGATGATGAACCTCGGCGAGATGGTCACCGCCACGCAGTCCGTCTCCGACGAGACGCTGAGGCTCCTCGCGGACGAGATGAACTACGTCCTCGAGATCGTCAGCCCCGAGGAGGAGGACCGCGAGCTGCTCGAGTCCTTCGACATCGAGTTCGGTGAGGACGAGGGCGGCGAGGAGGCCCTGGTCTCCCGTCCGCCGGTCGTGACCGTCATGGGTCACGTCGACCACGGTAAGACCCGGCTGCTCGACGCGATCCGCAAGACGAACGTCGTCGCGGGCGAGGCCGGCGGCATCACGCAGCACATCGGTGCGTACCAGGTCTCCTCCGAGGTCAACGGCGAGGACCGCCGCATCACCTTCATCGACACCCCGGGTCACGAGGCGTTCACCGCCATGCGTGCCCGTGGTGCGAAGTCCACCGACATCGCGATCCTCGTGGTGGCGGCGAACGACGGTGTGATGCCCCAGACGATCGAGGCGCTGAACCACGCCAAGGCGGCCGACGTGCCGATCGTGGTCGCGGTCAACAAGATCGACGTCGAGGGCGCGGACCCGACCAAGGTGCGCGGTCAGCTCACCGAGTTCGGTCTGGTGGCCGAGGAGTACGGCGGCGACACGATGTTCGTCGACATCTCCGCCAAGCAGGGCCTCAACATCGAGGCACTGCTGGAGGCCGTCGTCCTCACCGCCGACGCCTCGCTCGACCTGCGGGCCAACCCGGACCAGGACGCGCAGGGCATCGCGATCGAGTCCCACCTCGACCGCGGCCGCGGTGCCGTCTCGACCGTCCTCGTCCAGCGCGGAACGCTGCGCATCGGCGACACGATGGTCGTCGGCGACGCGTACGGCCGTGTCCGGGCGATGCTCGACGACAACGGCAACAACGTGCAGGAAGCGGGTCCCTCGACCCCCGTCCTCGTACTGGGTCTCACCAACGTGCCGGGTGCCGGCGACAACTTCCTGGTTGTCGACGAGGACCGTACGGCCCGTCAGATCGCCGAGAAGCGCGCCGCCCGCGAGCGCAACGCCAACTTCGCCCGCAAGGGTGTCCGGTTCTCCCTGGAGAACCTGGACGAGGCGCTCAAGGCCGGTCTGGTCCAGGAGCTCAACCTCATCATCAAGGGCGACGCGTCCGGTTCGGTGGAGGCTCTCGAGTCCTCGCTGCTCCAGCTCGACGTCGGCGAAGAGGTCGACATCCGGGTCCTGCACCGCGGTGTGGGTGCGGTCACCGAGTCGGACATCAACCTGGCGACCGGCTCCGACGCCATCGTGATCGGCTTCAACGTGCGCGCCGCAGGGCGTGCCGAGCAGATGGCCGAGCGCGAGGGCGTGGACGTCCGGTACTACTCGGTCATCTACCAGGCGATCGAGGAGATCGAAGCGGCCCTCAAGGGCATGCTCAAGCCGGAGTACGAAGAGGTCGAGCTCGGCACGGCGGAGATCCGCGAGATCTTCCGCTCGTCCAAGCTGGGCAACATCGCCGGTGTGCTGGTCCGCTCCGGCGAGGTCAGGCGCAACACCAAGGCGCGTCTGCTGCGCGATGGCAAGGTCATCGCGGAGAACCTCAACATCTCCGGTCTGCGCCGCTTCAAGGACGACGTCACCGAGATCCGCGAAGGCTTCGAGGGCGGTATCAACCTCGGGAACTTCAACGACATCAAGATCGACGACGTCATCGCGACGTACGAGATGCGCGAGAAGCCGCGAGGCTGATCGCCGGGGAATCCCCGGGGGGCGACCCCCGGGCTCTCCAGCACGGTCGGGGCCGGTCGACGGGTCGTATTTCCGTCGATCGGCCCCGGCCGTTCCGTGTACGGTTCTGGGTGTCCCCGCCGAGCAAGGGCGGGGCACGATCCCGAACCGGCGGGACATCCGGACACACATGTATGTGGGGACACTGTCCTTCGATCTGCTCCTCGGCGACGTACGGTCGCTGAAGGAGAAACGCTCGGTCGTCCGCCCGATCGTCGCCGAGATCCACCGCAGGTTCGGGGTGAGTGTCGCGGAGACGGGCGGCCAGGACCTCTACCGCAGGGCCGAGATCGGTCTTGCCGTGGTCTCCGGGGACACCGGGCACCTCACGGACGTACTCGACCGGTGCGAGCGCATGATCGCGGGCCGGCCGGAAGTGGAGCTGCTGTCCGTACGCCGGCGGCTGCACAGCGACGAAGACGATTGAGCAAGAAGGAGACGGTCCAGTGGCCGACAACGCGCGGGCGAAGAAACTGGCGGACCTCATCCAGGTGGTGGTCGCCGAGAAACTGCAGCGCGGTATCAAGGACCCGCGTCTGGGCACGCACGTGACCATCACGGACACCCGGGTCACCGGGGACCTGCGGGAGGCCACGGTCTTCTACACGGTCTACGGCGACGACGAGGAGCGGGCGAGCGCGGCCGCCGGCCTGGAGAGCGCCAAGGGCATCCTGCGCTCGGCGGTCGGCGCGGCGGCGGGGACGAAGTTCACCCCGACCCTGGCCTTCGTGGCGGACGCCCTGCCGGACAACGCCAAGGCGATCGAGGACCTGCTCGACCGGGCGCGTGCCTCGGACGCCAAGGTCCGCGAGGCGTCCTCGGGCGCGACCTACGCCGGCGACGCGGATCCGTACCGCAAGCCCGAGGACGACGAGTCCGACGAGAACGACGAGGGCTCGCCGTCCGCATGACGCAGAACACGCAGAACAGGACGCCGGACGGACTTGTCATCGTCGACAAGCCGTCCGGCTTCACTTCGCACGACGTCGTGGCCAAGATGCGCGGCATCGCCCGCACCCGGAGGGTCGGCCACGCCGGCACGCTGGATCCGATGGCCACCGGCGTCCTCGTGCTCGGTGTCGAGCGGGCGACCAAGCTGCTCGGCCACCTCGCGCTGACGGAGAAGGAGTACCTCGGCACGATCCGCCTCGGCCAGGACACCGTCACCGATGACGCGGAGGGCGAGGTCATCTCGTCCACCGACGCCTCGGGTGTGACCCGTCGGGGCATCGACGCCGGGGTCGCCGCGCTGACCGGTGCGATCATGCAGGTGCCCTCCAAGGTGAGCGCCATCAAGATCGACGGCAAGCGGTCGTACGCCCGGGTGCGGGGCGGCGAGGAGTTCGAGCTCCCGGCCCGGCCGGTGACCGTCTCGTCCTTCCGCGTCCACGACGTCCGCGAGGAGGTCGCGGAGGACGGCACGCCCGTCGTCGACCTGGTCGTCTCGGTCGTCTGCTCCTCGGGTACGTACATTCGGGCGCTCGCACGCGACCTCGGCGCCGGGCTGGGGGTCGGCGGACACTTGACCGCCCTGCGACGCACCCGCGTCGGCCCGTACGGGCTCGATGCCGCCAGGACGCTCGAGCAGCACCAGCAGGAACTGACCGTGATGCCGGTGGCCGAGGCCGCGGCCTCGGCCTTCCCCCGCTGGGAGGTGGACGAGAAGCGGGCCAGGCTGCTCCTCAACGGCGTCCGGCTGGACATGCCCGCCGGTCCGCCGGGACCGGTCGCCGTGTTCGGGCCCGACGGGTCCCTCCTCGTACTGGTCGAGGAACAGAAGGGCAAGGCCCGGAGCATCGCCGTCTTCGCCTGACGGAGGCTCACGCGCGGTGCGCACCACCGTGGAGCGGGCAGTCCCCCCGACGCCCGCTCCACGATCCCCCTCCCTCGCGCATCCCTGTCCAAGACGTGGTGTCTTTTCACCCCGATGGGCGGGCGCACGGAGTGACCGGGGGGTGTGCGAGGGGCGCTTTCGCCGTCCGTGCTACGCGTGCCGATCATCCGGGACCTACCGTCGGAGCATGGGCAGCGGGGACCGGTCGACACTGGTGGGAATCTGCGATCAGGCCGGCCGGCCGAGGGGGACCGGATTCGTCGCCGACGATCGCGGCACCGTGCTCACCTGCCACCAGGCCGTGGCCGGTGCCGGAGCGGTGGTCCTCCACGGCGAGGACGGCCGCACCCACACCGTGTCTCCCGGCGGCATCACCGCCCTGCCGGAGCTGGGCCTCGCCCTGCTCGCCACCGGCGGGCCCGCTGTGCTGGCCGTGGAACCGCTCCCCGTCGCCGTACGCGAACGCGTCGAGGCGGGCACCTACGTACGGATCGCCGCCCACGGGCGGCGGGAGGCCCGGGTGCTCGGGACGACACCGGCGACGTACACGGAGGGCGGGCAAGGCCACCCGCTGCGGGCGCTGGAGCTCGCCCTCGGCACGGACGGGCGTGACGCGCTGCGGTCGGGCGGCGCCGCCGTCGGCGGACCGGTGACCGATCCGCGCACCGGAGCCGTCCTGGCCGTCCTCAGCACCGCCCTGCGGGCCGGCCACGAGGCGGCCGGGCTCGCGGTGCCGCTCACCGGCGCGGTCGCCGCCGACGGGCCGCTGGGAGAGCTGCTGCGGCGCAACGCCAACACCGTCCCCGGATACGGCAGGGACCTGAACCTCGCCGGGGCACTGCAGCTGACCGCCACCTCGCTCGGCCACCCCGGCAGCCCGGGGAGCGCCGAACCGGTGGAGCGCCCCCTCGTCAGCGCCGAGTTCGCCGCCTTCGAGGCCGGTACGAAGCCCGTGCTCGGCCTCGTCGGCGCGCCGGGGACGGGCCGCACCACCGAACTGGCCGCCCTGGCCGCCCGCCGGTCCCGCGGGGCCGTCCCCGCCCTCACGCTCTGGCTGCGCGGGGCCGACCTGCTGGCCGACGACACGTCGGTCGCCGACGCGATGACGCGGGTCCTCGGACGCTCCGCCCGGATCATCACGGCGGCCGGGGCCCCCGGCGACATGACGACGGCCACGCCCGAGCGGGTCGCCCACCTCGCGCGGGCGTCCGGGAACCCCCTGCTGGTCGTCGTCGACGGGCCGGAGGAGATGCCGCCGGCGCTGGCACACCGGCTCGCCCCGTGGACGGCGGCGACGGCCGGCTGGCTGCGCTGCCACCGGGTCCGGATGGTCGTCGCCTGCCGGCCCGAACACTGGGAGACCGCCGGGGCGCTCCATCCGCGAGGTGACCTGCACCGCCCCGCACGTCCCGCCCGGGGCCTGCCGCCCGCGGTGCGGCTGACGGACCTGACCGCCGGGCAGGCGGAGCGGGCCAGGGAGCGCTACGGCATCCCGCCCGGCGCGGTCGCCCCCGGCCACGACCGCCACCCCCTCACACTGCGCCTGCTCGCCGAGGTGCGGGAGGCGCTGCCGCCGGACGTGCCCGGACGGCCCGGCACGGAGGAGGTCTTCGCGGCCCACCTCGACCTCACGTGCGTCCGGATCGCCGTCCGGGTCGGGGCCCGGGCCGAGCCCCGGCTGCGGGGCACGGCCGTCCGCAGACTCGCGGCCGAGGTGGCGGGCCGGGTCCACGAGGCGGCGCGGCGGTGCCTGGGGCCGGGACAGGGGGAGCTGGACAGGGCGGCGTTCGAGGAGATCTTCCCCTGGCGCACGGGGTGGGCCTCGGCCGTCCTCACGGAGGGACTGCTGATCCCGGCGGGCGCCGGGTACCGCTTCGCGCACGAGGAGCTGGGCGACTGGCTGCAGGGAGCCCACCTGGATCTGGACGCGGCGCTGTGGTCACTGGTCCACCGCTGGCAGGTGGAGGACGCGCCGGAACGGGAGGACGTACCGGAGCGGGAGGGTGGGCCGGACACCGAGGGTCGGCCGGAGACCGCGGAGGGGCCGGACACTGTCGGCGGGCCGGGCACCGCGGGTGCGCCGGAGCCGGTGCCGCCACGGTCAGCCGTCCGCGTGCACCCGGCGGGGCCGCCCGGGGCCGGGCGCGCGGGGGAGGCTGGGGAGGCGGGTGCCGCGGGGCGTGCGGAGTTTCCCGCGGCCGGGTGGCGTACTGATGTCGTCGGCCCCGCGTGGCCCGTACGTCCGGCGGGGGAGCCGGGGCCCGTGGCGCCGGCGGGCCTCCGTGCGGAGACGCCCGGCCCGTCCGTGGCCGGGGCGAGGGCTTCCGGCTCCTCGGGGCCCCGCAGCCTCCCCGTACCGCGTCACCGCATCGGCCCGGTGATCCAGGCGATGCTCCTGCTGGAGCGCCGCCGGGGGACCGCCGCGCCGGCCCACCGGATGGCCGATCTGATCGAGGCGATGGACCGCCTGCCGGGGGCGGGCCGTGGCGGCGGCACACCCGGCCGGCTCGCCGACGCCGCCTGGTGGGCGGCCCACCTGCTGCGCGAGAGCCTCCTCGGGGTGCCCGACGGGTCGCCCTACCTCGGCGTGCTGCGGGTCCTCGCGGGCAGGATCGCCCGGCGTTCCCGGTCCGGCCGGGGGCCGGAGGCGCTCGGGCCGTACGCCGCGTTCGGCCCGTGGTTCTGGCGGCGGGTGCGGCTGCCCGCGGCGGACCGGCTCGACCTGCTGCGCCGGCTCGTGCCCGCGGACGGCGCCCCGGGCGCGAACGGCGAGGAGCGCTTCCTGGACGCCGTCGACAGGTGCCTCGCCGCCGCGCCCCGCACCGTCCAGCCGCTGCTCTGCCGCTGGTTCACCGACGAGACGCCGCTGCGGCACCCGTGCACCGGGGAGGCGCCCCCGCGCGCGGAGGACGGCGCGACGATCCGGCTCACCGTGGCGGCTGCCGCACAGGCGCTGCTGTACGCCCGCCGCGACCTCGCGGTGGAC
>NZ_JBEXWB010000326.1:0-7195 GCF_040629645.1 Streptomyces sp. NPDC005899
CACCCCCAGGCACTCCCCCTCGCCCGCGGTCGCGGGGGGATCAGTCATGTCGGGCGGCCGGCACCTTCAGTCGGTGGGCCTCTTCAGGCGGGCCACGAACTTGTAGCGGTCGCCTCGGTAGACGGAGCGGACCCACTCGACCGGCTCGCCGTGTCCGTCGACGGAGTGACGGGACAGCATGAGCATCGGCAGGCCCACGTCCGTCCCGAGCAGCCCCGCCTCACGCGGTGTGGCGAGCGAGGTCTCGATGGTCTCCTCGGCCTCGGCGAGACGCACGTCGTAGACCTCGGCCAGGGCCGTGTACAGCGACGTGTACTTCACGAGCGAACGGCGCAGCGCGGGGAAGCGTTTGGCCGAAAGGTGGGTGGTCTCGATGGCCATGGGCTCGCCGCTGGCCAGACGCAGCCGCTCGATCCGCAGCACCCTGCCGCCGGCCGTGATGTCCAGCAGCCCCGCGAGGGTGTCGTCGGCGGTGACGTATCCGATGTCCAGCAACTGGGATGTCGGCTCCAGTCCCTGTGCGCGCATGTCCTCGGTGTACGAGGTGAGTTGGAGCGCCTGGGAGACCTTCGGCTTGGCGACGAAGGTGCCCTTGCCCTGGATGCGCTCCAGTCTGCCTTCCACCACCAGCTCCTGGAGTGCCTGGCGGACGGTGGTGCGCGAGGTGTCGAACTCGGCGGCCAGGGTGCGCTCCGGGGGCACCGGGGTGCCGGGCGGCATGGTGCCGGTCATGTCCAGGAGGTGGCGCTTGAGCCGGTAGTACTTGGGGACGCGTGCCGTACGCGCACCCGCACCGCTCTCGCTCGTGCTGCTGCCCCCGTCGGCGCCCATGGCCCGCCTTTCCGACTGCTGCGTTGCTGCCGTCACCGGCTCCTCCGTCTGTAGCGGCTCACATGGTGGCACGGTCCGGTAACGGGTCGTCGCCATCCCTTAGGTGTCGGTCCTATAACGGACGCGAGTGCACTTCTTATACACCCTTGACACCCCTAAAGGTCTAGGCCAAGCTCCCGGTACTGGTCTAAACCATTAAAGACCAGGTCCCAGCCCCACAGGCAGTACCAGGCGTACGTCTTCGCGGTGGGCGGGGGGTTGCTGGTTCCCTGAGGAGGGTGTGGCATGAAGCGCAAGCTCATAGCGGCGGTAGGCGTCGCAGCGATGATGTCCGGTATCGCGGCGTGTGGTGGGGACAGCAATGACAACGCTTCGAAGGACCCGAAGGACCGTACCGAGAACCTGACGGTCTGGCTCATGGTCGACGCGCAGAGCACGTGGCCGGAACTGGTCAAGGACGTCAACGCGCAGTTCAACAAGAAGTACCCGAAGGTCAAGGTCGACGTCCAGTACCAGCAGTGGGCGGACAAGGCCAAGAAGCTCGACACGGCTCTCGGCGGCGACAAGTTCCCGGACGTCGTCGAACTCGGCAACACCGAGACGATGCAGTACATCCTCAACGGCGCCCTCGCTGAGATCGACCCCAAGAAGTACGACAACTCGGACACCTGGATCAAGGGTCTGAAGGACACCTGTACTTTCGAGGGCAAGCAGTTCTGCGTGCCCTACTACGCGGGTGCCCGTGTCGCGATCTACAACAAGGACATGCTGAAGAAGGGCACCGGCAGCGACGCCCTTCCGCAGACCGAGACCGAGATGCTCGCGGCCCTGGACAAGGTCTCGGCCGAGTACGGCAAGAAGGACAAGCGCTTCTCCTCCCTCTACCTGCCGGGCCGTTACTGGTACGCCGCCATGTCCTACGTCGCGGGCTACGGCGGATCCATCGCCGAGTACGACGAGGGCGCGAAGGAGTGGAAGGGCAACCTCTCCTCCCCCGAGTCCCAGAAGGGCATCGAGCACTTCGTCAACCTGGTCAAGAAGTACAACAAGGCCGACCAGACGAAGGACGAGCAGGACCACGCCAACGTCATGGCCAACGAGAAGGCGGCCCTGATCTACGGCAACGGCTGGGAGGCCGGCTCCGTCGTCGACGGTGCCAACAACGGCAACCCGAAGCTCGAGGGCAAGATCGGGACGGCCGGTATGCCCGGCCCGAACGGCAAGGCCCTGCCCTCCTTCATCGGCGGTTCGGACCTCGCGGTGACCGCGAAGTCCAAGGTCACCGACCTGGGCGAGGAGTGGGTCTCCCTCTTCACCAGTGAGAAGTCGCAGAACGTCCTCACCGGCAAGAACATCCTGCCGAACAACGAGAAGCAGCTCGAGCCGCTGAAGTCCAAGCCCGAGACCGCCGCCGTCGCCAACGCGGTCCCGGACGCCTGGTTCACGCCGATCGCGCCGGGCTGGACCTCGATCGAGAAGGAGGAGGTCCTGGAGAACATGCTCCTGGAGATCCTCAAGGGTGCCTCGGTCGCCGACGCGGCCAAGAAGGCCGACGGCAAGATCAACGAACTGATCAACAAGTAGGCCTGAGCCTTCGGCTCTCCAGGCGGGGGACCGGCGGACACCGGGCCCCCGCCCCCTTTTTCTTAGGTCGAGAACGCCGTGATTCCCGGGTGCAGACCCCCGGAATCCCGATGGAAGGTCAGTCACGTGACTGCTGCCGACACCCAGGCCGCCGGGCCGCCGGTACCTCCCGTACCCTCCGTGCCCCGTGCCCCGGAGAAGATCGGGACCCCGCCCTCCTCGCCGTCCTCGCCCTCCGGGCAGGACGCCGCCGGGCCGCGCCCCAGGAAGCCGCGGAGGAAGGGGGAGCTGCTCCCCTACTTCCTGATCCTGCCGGCGATCCTGGCGATCGCCGCCGTCTACGTCTACCCGCTGGTCAAGACCGTGATCATGTCCTTCCAGGACCTGGGGCGGGCGGCGCTCTGGGGCAACGGGGACACCCCGTGGGTCGGCTTCGAGCAGTTCACCAACATCCTGGGTGACCCGGAGTTCTGGTCGGTCACCGGGCGGACGGTCGTCTTCATGACCATCTGCGTGGTGCTGACGATGGGCATCGGCCTGCTGATCGCCCTCATGATGCTGCGGCTGTCCACCTGGGTGCGGCTCACCCTCACGGTGGCGCTGATCGCCGCCTGGTCCATGCCGCTCATGGTCGCCGCGTCGGTGTTCCGCTGGCTCGCCGACTCCGACTACGGGCTGATCAACACGCTGCTCGCCGACATCACCGGCGACGAGGACAAGTGGCTCGGCCACAACTGGTTCCTCGACCCCTGGCAGGGCTTCGGCATCATCACGCTGCTGGTCGTCTGGGGCGCCATCCCGTTCGTCGTGATCACGATGTACGCGGCCCTCACGCAGGTCCCCAAGGAGCTGGAGGAGGCGGCGGCCCTCGACGGAGCCTCCGCGTTCGGCGTCTACCGCTACGTGACCTGGCCGGTCATCAAGCCGGTCTTCACCATGGTCGCCACGCTCTCGGTCATCTGGGACTTCAACGTCTTCGGCCAGATCTGGCTGCTGCGCGGCAACAAGCCCGAGCCCGACTACGAGACGCTCGGCCTCTACTCCTTCTCCAAGGCGTTCGAGTCCACCTCCTTCAGCCAGGGCAGCGCGATCGCGCTGATCACCGTGCTGATGCTCTCCGGCGTCGCCGTCTACTACCTGCGCCAGCTGATCAAGACGGGAGAGGTCGAATGAGCGCCTCCACGCCCACGAACACCCCGGCCCAGGTGCTGCGGCCCGACCGCAGGAAGAACCGCCTCGGCTACAACATCCTGGCCCTGGTCACGGCCGCGCTCATGGCCTTCCCGGTCTACTGGCTGATCGTCAGCTCGCTGCGTCCCAACCACGAGATCCGGTCCTACGACCAGACGCTGTGGCCGTCCTCCCTCACCTTCGACAACTTCGCGCGCGCGGTGAAGCAGGAGAACTTCGCCACGGCGATCCAGTCCAGCCTCATCGTCTCCGTCACGGCCGTCGTCGGCGGCATGGTCATCGCCACCCTGGCGGCCCTGGCCATCGGGCGCTTCCGCTTCTTCGGGCGGAAGGCGCTGATGATGGTCATGATCCTGGTCCAGATGCTGCCGCCGACCGCGATGCTGATCCCGATCTACCTCCAGCTCAACGCGCTGGGGGGCATCGACGAGTACTGGGGCCTCATCGTCGTCTACCTCGTCTCCACGCTGCCCTTCGCGACCATCATGATCCGCGGCTTCGTCATCAACATCCCGGTGGAGCTCGAGGAGTCCGCGATGGTGGACGGCTGCACCCGCATGGGGGCCTTCCGCCGGGTCATCTTCCCGCTGCTGGCACCCGGACTCGCGGCCGCCTCCATCTTCGCCCTGGTCAACGCGTGGAACGAGTACCTCTTCGCCTACATCCTGATCAACGACAACTCCAAGTACACGCTCAACGTGTGGCTGATGACCTTCACGACGGAACGCGGCACGGACTACGGGGCCCTGATGGCGGCCTCCACGCTCATCTCCGTCCCGGTCGTCATCTTCTTCATGATCATCCAGGGGAAGATGGCCACGGGACTCACTTCCGGCGCCGTGAAGGGATGACGCGCCCCATGACCATGCTCGTATCCACCACGGACACCGTCACACGTGACGCGCTCGCCGTCCTGCAGCCCGGCTTCACCGGGACCACCGCGCCGGACTGGCTGCTGCGCCGGGTCGGCGAAGGCCTGGCCTCCGTCGGGCTGTTCGGCCGGAACATCCACTCGCCCGAGCAGCTCGCCGCGCTCACCGCCCGCCTGAGGGACGAGCGCGACGACATCCTCGTCGCGATCGACGAGGAGGGCGGTGACGTCACCCGGCTGGAGGTCCGGGACGGCTCCTCCTTCCCCGGCAATCTCGCCCTCGGCTCCGTCGACGACGTGGACCTGACCCGGTCCGTCGCCCGGGAGCTCGGCCGCCGGCTGGCCGAGTGCGGCGTCAACCTCAACTGGGCGCCGTCCGCGGACGTCAACTCCAACCCCGGCAATCCGGTCATCGGCGTCCGCTCCTTCGGCCCGGCGCCGGACCTCGTCGCCCGCCACACGGCCGCGTACGTCGAGGGCCTGCAGGCCTCCGGAGTCGCGGCCTGCACCAAGCACTTCCCCGGTCACGGCGACACCGCCGTCGACTCGCACCTCGCGCTGCCGAGCATCGACGTGGATCTGGAGACCCTGCACGCCCGTGAGCTGGTGCCCTTCAGGGCGGCCATCGCGGCGGGTTCCAAATCCGTGATGAGCGCCCATATCCTGCTTCCTGCGCTCGACCCCGCCCGGCCGGCGACGCTGAGCCCTCAGATCCTCACCGGCCTGCTGCGCCGGGAACTGGGGTACGACGGCCTGATCGTCACCGACGGCATGGAGATGGACGCCATCGCCGGCACCTACGGGATCGAGCGCGGCTCCGTCCTCGCCATCGCGGCGGGCGCCGACGCCATCTGTGTGGGCGGCGGACTCGCGGACGAGGACACCGTGCTGCGGTTGCGGGACGCACTGGTCGCCGCGGTGCGGACCGGCGAACTGTCCGAGGAGCGGCTGGCCGACGCCGCCGCCCGGGTACGGGCCCTCGCGTCCTGGACGCGGCGGGTCAGGGGGGCTGTTCCGGAGCCGGGCGCGGCGGTGCAGGAGGGGACCGCGCCCGGCACCGGGGTGAGGAGTGACGTCGGACTGGCCGCCGCCCGCCGTGCGGTGCGGGTGACGGGTGGCGGCGATCCCCTCGCGGAGCCGGCGTACGTCGCCGCGTTCACCCCCGTCGCGAACATCGCGGTGGGCGCCGAGACCCCGTGGGGCGTCGCGGCCGAGCTGTCGCGGATCCTTCCGGGCACGGAGAGCGGCACCTACGGCTCCGCGGCCGTGGACGAGGTGCTGCGGGCGGCGGGGGAGCGACGGCTCGTCGCCGTCGTCCGCGACGAGCACCGCCACGCGTGGATGGGCCAGGCGCTGGACGGGCTGCTGGCGGCACGGCCCGACACGGTCGTGGTCGAGATGGGGCTGCCCGAGGCGCCGGCCAGAGGAGCGCTGCACGTCGCCACGTACGGCGCCGCCCGGGTCTGCGGGGTTGCCGCGGCCGAGGTCGTCACCGGGGCGCTCAAGGCGTAGGCCCTCTCGTCGTGCCGGTCAAGGTGCGGCCGCCGTCCACGGCCGGGCGGGAGCCGGGCCCCCGTCCGGAGCGGGCCGGAGCCCGGGGCCGGGGGCCCGGTGCCGTGGGCCGCGGAGTGGCGCGGAGAGCCGACGCGGAGTGCCGGCGGCCGGCGGCACCGCCGCGGGGCGCGGTACCCGGCACCGCACCCCGGCGGTGGCCCCGCTCGATCCCGGCGTGGGCGTCAGAGCCCCTGCCACCGGGGCTTCGCCGCGTACGTGGCCCGGAAGTAGTCCGCCAGCTTCAGCTCGGACGCCGCCGCCTCGTCGACCACGATCGTGGCGTGCGGGTGCAGCTGGAGTGCCGACGCCGGGACGATCGAGGCGACCGGCCCCTCGACCGTCCGGGCCACCGCCTCGGCCTTTCCCTCGCCGGTGGCCAGCAGCACGGGGTGACGGGACTCCAGGATCGTGCCGATGCCCTGGGTGATGACGTGGCGCGGCACCTGGTCGATGTCGTCGTCGAAGAAGCGGGCGTTGTCGACCCGGGTCTGCTCGGTCAGCGTCTTGATCCTGGTCCGGGAGGCGAGCGAGGAGCAGGGCTCGTTGAACCCGATGTGCCCGTCGGTGCCGATGCCGAGCAGTTGGAGGTCCACGCCCCCCGCCTCGGCGAGCGCCCTGTCGTAGGCGTCGCAGGCGGCCTGGACGTCCTCGGCGGTGCCGTCCGGGCCCATGAAGGAGCTCTCCGGCAGGCCGAGGGGTTCGACGACCTCCCGCAGGACGACCGAACGGTAGGACTCGGGATGGCCGGCGGGCAGCCCGACGTACTCGTCGAGCTGGCAGATGCGGGCGCGGGACGCGTCCACGGCGCCGGAGCGGACCTTCGCCTCGAGGGCGCGGTAGATGGGCAGCGGGGTCGAGCCGGTGGCAACGCCGAGCAGGGCGTCGGGCTTGCGGCTCAGCAGGGCCGCGATGGCCTCCGCGATGAGTTCGCCGCCTGCCGCGGCGTCCGGGACGATGACAACTTCCACGCTGTGCCTGCCGATCTGGAGAATGGCGTCATGTGGTATAGACCAATCGAGGAACCAATCTAGCAGAACGAGTGGGTGCGGAGGTGAACCGCTCGTGGCGGAGCCGCCCGTTGTCGCCCCGTCGGCGGACGCACGGTCGCCGGCGCGTGCCGGGAGGGCCGGCGGGTCCGGTGCGGGGGTGGTGGGACGTGCGCCG
>NZ_JBEXWB010000327.1:0-7176 GCF_040629645.1 Streptomyces sp. NPDC005899
GCCGCCGCCCCGCGACCGGCGTACACCGCCGCGCCACCAGGGCCGGAACGCGTGACCGGCGGGGGCCGCTCGCGTGACGCCCGGCCGGGGGCCGGGAGGTCTGTGGCGCGGACCATAGGGTGTTCTGTCCTTACCTGTGCATGATGTCCGGGTCCCTCGAACACCCTCGGGCCACACGCCTCGGGCCACCCCCGGATGCACAGGACGGAAGGTTCATGAGTCATCGGCTGACGTCCCGGCGCTCCCGGGCGGCCGTCAGCGCCGCTCTCGTCTGCGGCGTGCTCGCACCGGCGGCCGCCATGGCGGTGCCCGCCTCGGCGGCCGCCCCCGCCCCGGTCTCCTGCGTCTCGAAGAAGACCGGACTCGCCACCCGGCTGGCCGAGGACATCACCGCGGCGCTCAAGGGCTCCCGGGCCACCACCGCGGTGGCGGTCCACGACAACAGGACCGGCACGGACTGCACCCTGCGGGCCACCCAGCGCGTGGACTCGGCCAGTGTGGTCAAGTTGACGGTCCTCGCCACCCTGCTCCGGGACGCCCAGCGCACGGGCCGGGCCCTGACCCCGCACGAGTCGGCCCTGTCCACCGCCATGATCACCAGGTCGGACAACGACGCGACCAGCGAGCTGTGGAGCCGGCTCGGCCCGGCGAAGGTCAAGGCGTTCCTCGAGGCGGCCGGGATGACCCGCACGGTCCCGGACGCCGGGGGAGCGTGGGGGCTCACGCAGATCACCGCCCAGGACGAGCAGCGCCTGCTGACCCTGGTGACGAGCCGGAACAAGGTCCTCGACGACCGCTCGCGGGCCTACATCCTGGAGCGCATGCGCAACGTCGTCCCGGACCAGCGCTGGGGAGTGCCCGCGGGTGCCCCGGCCGACGCGACGGTCCAGCTCAAGAACGGCTGGCTGGAGCGGTCCGCCCACGGCTGGCGTGTCCACAGCGTGGGCGCCTTCAGCGGCAAGGGCCACGACTACCTGATCACCGTCCTCACCCAGGACAACAGGACGATGGACGACGGCATCAGGACCATCCAGGCCGTGGCGGGAGCCGTCCACAAGGATCTCGGCCCGGCCGCCGGCCGGTAGGCGGCGCGGCCGGCAGCCGCGCCGCCCCGAGGCCCGGACCCCGCCGGCGCGGGCGTCCGCGTCCACCCGTCGGAGGTCCTAGGACTTCCTGCCCCCCGCCTCGGCCCATGGACCGGCGATTGTTGCGGTGGGATGAAATCCGCAGCTGGCGGCGTTGGTGACAGGCGGCAGACCAGGTGGGGCGACGGGCACAGCGGGAGGCACGATGGCGGGCGACGGCACGGGCGAGGAGCGGGAGAAGGCGGACCCCCAGGGGTGGGGCCGGCGGCTCGCCGGATACGCCTGGCGCTACCGGCGCAACGTCCTGCTGGCCCTGGGCTCGTCGCTCGCCGGCATGGCCGTGATGGCCGTCGTGCCGCTGATCACCAAGGTGATCATCGACGACGTCGTGGGCGCCCACACCCGCTCCCTCGGCCTGTGGACCGGGCTGCTCGTCGCAGCCGCCGTTCTCGTGTACGCCGCCACCTTCGTCCGCCGCTACTACGGCGGACGGCTCGCCCTCGACGTCCAGCACGACCTGCGGACCGAGATGTACGGCACGATCACCCGGCTCGACGGGAAACGGCAGGACGAACTGTCCACCGGCCAGGTCGTGGGCCGGGCCACCAGCGACCTCCAGCTGATCCAGGGCCTCCTCTTCATGCTCCCGATGACCATCGGGAACGTCCTGCTCTTCCTCATCTCCCTGGGGATCATGGCGTGGCTGTCGCTGCCGCTGACCCTCGTCGCCCTGGCGGTCGCCCCCGCCCTCTGGTTCATCGCCCGCCGCTCCAAGGCCCGCCTCTTCCCCGCCACCTGGTACGCCCAGAGCCAGGCCGCCGCCGTGGCCGGCGTGGTCGACGGGGCCGTGTCCGGGGTCAGGGTCGTCAAGGGGTTCGGGCAGGAGGAGCAGGAGACCGGCAAGCTCCGGGAGGTGGGGCGCAAGCTGTTCGCCGGCCGCATGCGGACCGTGCGGCTGAACTCGCGCTACACACCCGCCCTGCAGGCGGTCCCGTCCCTCGGCCAGGTCGCGATGCTGGCCCTCGGCGGCTGGCTCGCCACCCGGGGCGAGATCACCCTCGGTACGTTCGTGGCCTTCTCCACCTATCTGGCCCAGCTCGTCGGGCCGGTCCGGATGCTCGCGATGGTCCTCACCGTCGGCCAGCAGGCCCGCGCCGGCGTGGAGCGCGTCCTGGAGCTGATCGACACCGAGCCCTCCATGCGGGACGGCGCCAAGGAGCTGCCGGCCGACGCCCCGGCGAGCGTGGAGTTCGACGACGTGCGCTTCGGCTACGCCGACGAGCGCCCCGTCCTGGACGGGTTCTCCCTGACCATCGAGCCCGGTGAGACCGTCGCCGTCGTCGGCGCCTCCGGCAGCGGCAAGTCCACCGTCTCCCTCCTGCTGCCCCGCTTCTACGACGTCTCGCACGGCGCCGTCCTGGTCGGCGGCCACGACGTCCGGGAGCTGACGCAGGACTCCCTGCGGGCCGCCGTCGGGCTCGTACCGGAGGACAGCTTCCTCTTCTCCGACTCGGTCCGCGCCAACATCGCGTACGGGCACCCGGACGCCACCCAGGAGCAGATCGAGCGGGCCGCACGCGCCGCCCAGGCGCACGGCTTCATCACGCGGCTGCCCGAGGGGTACGACACCAAGGTCGGGGAGCACGGGCTCACCCTGTCCGGGGGCCAGCGCCAGCGGGTCGCCCTCGCCCGGGCCATCCTCACCGACCCCCGTCTGCTCCTCCTGGACGACGCCACCTCGGCCGTCGACGCCCGCGTCGAACACGAGATCCACGAGGCGCTGGCGCAGGTCATGGCCGGCCGCACCACCCTGCTGATAGCGCACCGGCGCTCCACCCTGGGCCTCGCCGACCGCATCGCCGTCCTCGACCGGGGGCGGCTGGCCGACATAGGGACGCACGCCGAACTGGAACAGCGCTCGGCGCTCTACCGCCGGCTGCTCACCGACCCCGACGAGCTCGGCGGCACCTCCCCGGGGCACCAGCGGGTGACCGACGGGGCACCGGACGACGACCGCACGCTCCAGGAGGAGCTGGAGGCCGAGTTCGACGCCGAACGGGGCATCACCCCCGGGCTGTGGATCCGCAAGGAGGAGCAGCGCGACACGGCGGCGGCCGGGATGCCCGCCACCCCCGAACTCCTCGCCCAGGTGGAGGCGCTGCCGCCCGCCACGGACACACCCCGCATCGACGAGGCGAGCGCCGTCCGCCCGGAGGAGTCCTACGGCCTGCGCCGGCTGCTGCACGGCTTCGGGCTCCCGCTGCTGGTGAGCCTTGCGCTGGTCGCCGCCGACGCGGGCATGGGCCTGCTCCTGCCGGTGCTGATCCGGCACGGTATCGACGACGGTGTGCAGCGCATGGCGCTCGGCGCCGTCTGGGCGGCGGCCGGCCTCGGCCTGCTCGCCGTCCTCGTGCAGTGGGCGGCCCAGGTCGGCGAGACGAGGATGACGGGCCGCACGGGCGAACGCGTCCTGTACTCCCTGCGCCTGAAGATCTTCGCGCAGCTGCAACGGCTCGGCCTCGACTACTACGAGCGCGAGCTGACCGGCCGGATCATGACCAGGATGACGACGGACGTCGACGCCCTGTCCACGTTCCTCCAGACCGGCCTGGTCACGGCGTTCGTCTCGGTCGTCACCTTCTTCGGCATCACCGTGGTGCTGCTCGTCCTCGACGTGCAGCTCGCCCTGGTCGTCTTCGCGACCCTTCCGGTGCTGGTCGCCGGCACCTTCTTCTTCCGCCGCAGGAGCGTGCGGGCCTACGAACTGGCCCGGGAGCGCATCAGCGTCGTCAACGCCGACCTCCAGGAGTCCGTCGCCGGGCTGCGCATCGTGCAGGCCTTCCGCCGCGAGCACGACGGCGCGAAGCGGTTCGCGGAGCGCAGCGACCACTACCGTGAGGCCCGGGTGCGCGGGCAGTGGCTGATCTCCGTCTACTTCCCCTTCGTGCAGCTGCTGGCCTCGGTGGCGGCGGCGGCCGTGCTGATCGTCGGCGCGGGGCGGATCGACGACGGCACGCTGACCACGGGCGCGCTGGTCGCCTACCTCCTCTACATCGACCTGTTCTTCGCCCCGGTGCAGCAGCTCTCCCAGGTCTTCGACGGCTACCAGCAGGCGACGGTCTCGCTCGGCCGGATCCAGGAGCTCCTGCGCGAACCGACGTCCACCGCCGACCACGACGCGCCCCAGGACGTCACCTCACTGCGCGGCGAGATCGCGTTCGAGGACGTCTCCTTCGCCTACGGCGGCGAGGAGGAGGCGCTGACCGGCATCGACCTGCGCATCCCGGCCGGCCAGACGGTCGCCTTCGTCGGTGAGACGGGCGCGGGCAAGTCCACGCTCGTCAAGCTGGTCGCCCGCTTCTACGATCCGACGAGCGGGCGTGTCACGGCCGACGGCACGGATCTGCGCCGGCTGGACAGGACGGCGTACCGGCACCGGCTC
The DNA here is from genome assembly GCF_040629645.1 of Streptomyces sp. NPDC005899. Taxonomy (NCBI): domain Bacteria; kingdom Bacillati; phylum Actinomycetota; class Actinomycetes; order Kitasatosporales; family Streptomycetaceae; genus Streptomyces; species Streptomyces sp. NPDC005899. Next base: position 4,528 of record NZ_JBEXWB010000327.1, read on the forward strand.
GGGGTCGTGCCGCAGGAGGCGTACCTCTTCGCGGGCACGGTCCGCGACGCCATCGCCTACGGGCTGCCCGAGGCCGACGACGCGCAGGTGGAGGCGGCGGCCAGAGCGGTCGGCGCCCACGAGATGATCGCCACCCTGGAGGGCGGCTACCTGCACGAGGTCGCCGAGCGCGGCCGGAACCTCTCGGCGGGGCAGCGCCAGCTGATCGCCCTGGCGCGGGCCGAGCTGGTCGATCCCGACATCCTGCTGCTCGACGAGGCGACCGCCTCCCTGGACCTCGCCAGCGAGGCGCAGGTCAACCAGGCCACGGACCGGCTCGCCGGCCGCCGCACCACCCTAGTCGTGGCCCACCGGCTGACGACGGCCGCCCGGGCCGACCGGGTCGTGGTGATGGACGGCGGAAGGGTCGACGAGGACGGCACGCACGACGAACTGCTCGCCCGGGGCGGCCTGTACGCCCGGCTGTGGCGCACCTTCATAGGGGAGGACCTCGGCGAGGACGCACCCGTGAAGGTCTGACACCGTTGTCGTCCGCCCGCGCTTCCCCGGAACCCCGCGGCCTCCTTTCGCGTCGTAGACCCGTACATACGTGTGTGCGGTGGGGATCGACGTGTTCGACGGAGCGGGTGGGGTGGACGGAGTGGCGGGACCACGAGGGTCGGCGGGACGGCCGGAGGGCCGGCGCCCGGTGGCGGCGCTGTTCGTGCTGTCGCTGCTCGCTTCGGCGGGCCTGGTGCTGGGCGGCCCCGCGGCGGCCCCCGCACAGGCCGCGTCGGCCTGCTCGGGGCGGCTGGTCAGGACGGTGACGTTCGCCACCGGTTCGCTGCGCGTCTACGAGAGCCGGGCCTACGCCTGCGCGGTCACCGTCGCCAGGAAGCCGGGTGCCCGCCGCACGATGCGGGTGTCGCTCCAGCCGCGGGGCGGCCGGGCGGTCGTCGACAGCGGTGGCTTCACCAAGCTGGCCGGCCCCGTCACGGTCCACGCGCTCAACCGGTGCGTCCGCGCCTCGGGTTCCGTCGCCGGTTCCTCGGGTTCCACCGGGTGGATCCTGTGCTGACACGCGACCGGGTCTGGCGTGGCAGGTGTCACCCCGACTAGGTTCACGGCGACTGTCGTGAATCAAGGGGAGGGTGCATGCGCAAGGCGCTCACAGGGGTTCTGTCGCTCGCGGTGCTCATAGGCACAGCGGGAGCGACCGGAGCCTCGGCCGGTGCGGCCACCGCCGCGGAACCGGCCGCGAAGCACAGCAGCGGCTCCACCAGCAGCAGCGAGGACATCAAGGACCGCATCCTGGCCATCCCGGGCATGAGTCTGATCGAGGAGAAGCCGTACCCCGGCTACCGCTTCTTCGTCCTGAACTACACACAGCCCGTCGACCACAAGCACCCGTCCAAGGGCACCTTCCAGCAGCGCGTCACCCTGTTGCACAAGGACACCGACCGGCCCACCGTCTTCTTCACCAGTGGCTACAACGTCTCCACCAACCCGAGCCGCAGTGAGCCGACGCAGATCATCGACGGCAACCAGGTCTCGCTCGAGTACCGCTTCTTCACCCCGTCCCGCCCGGCGCCCGCCGACTGGTCGAAGCTCGACATCTGGCAGGCCGCCAGTGACCAGCACCGGGTCTTCACGGCGCTGAAGAGGATCTACTCCGAAAACTGGCTGACCACCGGCGGTTCCAAGGGCGGCATGACCGCCACCTACTTCGAGCGCTTCTACCCGAAGGACATGGACGGCGTCGTCGCCTACGTGGCGCCCAACGACGTGGTCAACGACGAGGATTCGGCGTACGACCGCTTCCTCGCGAACGTCGGCACCGAGGAGTGCCGGGGCCGGCTGAACGGCGTCCAGCGCGAGGCGCTCGTGCGCCGCGGGCCGCTGGAGAAGAAGTACAAGGCGTACGCCGCCGAGAACGGCCTCACCTTCAACACCGTCGGCTCGCTCGACAAGGCCTACGAGGCCGTCGTGATGGACTACGTGTGGGCGTTCTGGCAGTACAGCCTGCTCGCCGACTGCGAGAGCATCCCGGCCGACGCCCCGGACGCCGCCGACCAGGAGATCTGGGACTCGATCGACGGCATCTCCGGCTTCTCCGCCTACGCCGACCAGGGGCTGGAGCAGTACACGCCGTACTACTACCAGGCGGGCACCCAGCTCGGCTCGCCCGACATCGCGCAGCCCTGGCTGGGCGACCTCAGCCGGTACGGCTACCAGCCGCCCCGCGCGTTCGTGCCGCGCTCCATCCCCATGAAGTTCAAGCCCTCGGCCATGCGGGACGTGGACAGCTGGGTCCGCGACAACGCCCGGCACATGATGTACGTCTACGGCGAGAACGACCCGTGGGGCGCCGAGCGCTTCCGCCTGGGCCGCGGTGCCCGTGACAGCTACGTCTACACGGTGCCCGGCGGCAACCACGGCTCCAAGGTCGCCGGTCTCGTCGCCGAGGAGAAGGCCAGGGCGACGGCGGCGATCCTGCGCTGGGCCGGAGTCGCCCCGGCGGCCGTGGAGGCCGACCCGGCGAAGGCGAAGCCGCTCGCGAAGTACGACGCGAAGCTGGACAGGCGCGACGCGGAACTTGAGAGGCAGCAGGGCACGCTGCGGCCGTAGTACGGCCCCGCGCGGAAGCGGGCCGGGCGCACCGGGTGGTCC
>NZ_JBEXWB010000328.1:0-7156 GCF_040629645.1 Streptomyces sp. NPDC005899
TCCGAATAATCCTTCATCGCCATCGGCGGTCTTCTCGCTTCCTCCGGATCAAGCAGATCCAGTATCAGCGTGTCCACCACTCAGGGGGAGGCCCCATGTCCTGTCGTCGATGGACAAGGCCCGTGCGGGGCCGGGCTGATGGGCCGGGTTGGCGGGCCTGCGTAAAGCGAGGGCAGCTCTATCACTCGTCCGGGCGATGTCCGGGCTGTGGGCGTGTTTGCGAGCCTGGACGGTCGGTTCACTGTCCGGGTCCAGTTGGAAACAATCTTTGAGAGAGCGCTCGATGCGGCGGCTACAACGGCATCCTCGGTGCCCCGGGCCAAGACGGCGGCGACGGGTACATCGTGACCACCTGGGACCATGCCTCGCCCTGATACACGATCACTAGACTGATCATCTTGGCCGCCACGATAAGCGGCCCCAGCGAATGGAGTACGGAATGCTTCTCCCCGGTGTTGGCCACCTCGCCGGTACGGTATCTGGCCTCATCAGCGCGATCCTCGGCAGCATCCTCTGACGGAGGCGGCACAGGCGCCTGCCGGTGAGTGCGGCGTGCCTCTGACGATCCGGTCAGGGCAGTGACGTCTCCTCTCGACGGGGTGCCAGGCTCCGCCTGGCACCCCGTCCCGTGTTACGCACGGCGAACCAAAGCCAACGACCGAGCCCTCACCGAGGTCGTGCTGCGCACCTACCGACGCATGGGCGTCGATCCGCTCTGGCTCCACCGCGGGCACTGCGAAGTCGCCAAGCTCGGCGCGGGCCTCGCCCCGCTCACCGACTGGATGGCCACCCGACGGCTCGACGCAACGATCCTCTCCGACCAGGGCGCCGCCCTGTGACCGGCCCGTACAAGCCGCCGCGAAGCCCCGCGGCTGGGGCGAGGAACTGCGCCGCCGCCAGCACAACGCGGGCATGTCCAACTGGGAGCTCGCCGACCTCCTCGGCGTCCACGAACACGACATCCCCCTGGACCACCTGCCCAACCAACCTCTGCACGTCGTCCTCGAACTCGCCCGGCGCCTCGACCTCCATCCTGCCGACCTCACCCCGTACGCCGCCGAGGTCTACAACCACCCCCTCCACTTCGACGCCCAGTTCCCGACCGATCCCGCCCCCGGCACCGACACGGACGCCATCGCCCTGCTCAACGCCCTCGCCCACGCCGGCCGCCCGCTCACCGCCGACTTCCTCGCCGAGTCCCTCGGCTGGAACCTCGACCGCGTCTCTGACGCCGTCGAACGCTCCTGGACCTACCCCCACCTCGCCCGGCCGTACGCCCTGCGGCGAACCGCCCCCGCGCACTTCACCCTCAGCCCAAGCCTGGACGTCCTCACCGAACGGCAGATGAACTGGTTCTACCCCGCCAACCACTCCGAGCCGTGGCGCAAGCCGCGAGATGCGCACTACCCGCCGCTCCAGCGCGACGTCCTCAGCGACCAGGACGCGGCCGTGCTGTTCCAGGCGTTCTACGGAGCCGTCTCCACCGATCCCGAGGAGCCGACGTCGGCCACCGTCGCGGGCCTGCTCGACGCCGGACTCCTGGCCCGGGCCGACGACGGCACCGCCGTCCTGGCCGACGTCCGGCACAGCGCTCCGCCTCACCGACGCCGACGACGTCAGCACCTACTGACACACCTCATGGCAGAACCACTGACATCCAGTGGCAGACTCCGCTGACGTCTCAATGGCAGACAACAACCGCAACACAGCGTTCCGGAAGCAAGATCCGCCAACTACTGCACTCATCCGCCAAGTAACAATCTCGGTCGCAGCCTCTTCCGGGCCGTTCAGTTCTCTCCATCCGAACAATCGAAACGGGTTAAAAAACGGGTTAAAAGTCAGGGTAAACAGTGTTAGGGTGAGGGACGAAAGGAGATCCACATGGCATCCGAGGAAGAGCTGTTCGCGAACATCGACGCGCTGCTGGAGGAGGAGCCTCAGCTCCCGCCCCCGGCGGAGCGCGCCCGCCTTCGCGAGGCCGCCGGCATCACCCAGGCCCGCCTCGCGACCGCGCTGAAGTCGACCGTGCAGACGGTCAAGAACTACGAGAACGGCCGCTCCGAGCCGAAGTCGCCGCGCCTGGAGGCGTACCAGCGGCTCCTCAAGGGCTGGGCAGCGAAGTACCCCACCCACCCCGCCCCGGCCCCGGTCGTCGCGCCGCAGCCGCAGGTGCCCGAGACGTTCACCCACGTGCCCACCGTTGAGCAGGATGAGGCTGAGCCGGACATCGGCACCGCAGTGAAGCCGGTTCAAGAACGTCCCGTGGTCCGTCCGGCGACGTCGTCCCGGCGCCCGGCGGCGAAGAAGGCCGCCGCGCCCGCCGTCGACCCGCGCTTCCCGCACGGCCCGCTGGCCGTCCTGGACGGTGACGGCTCCGCGTACGCGGTGGGCGGCGTCGTGCTGGACTGCCCGGCGACCACCGTGCCCGAGCTGGTGGAGTGGACGCTGCGCGAGTCCCGTCTCGGTGCGCCGAAGCTCAACCGGTACGGCAAGGACTCCGACCCGCTGATCGTGCTCACCGCGGCCGCCGCCGTGAAGCTCGGGCTGCCCGAGCGCCTGGAGGGCCACGAGCAGCGCCGCTCCCTGCGCCTCCCGGAGGACCACCCGGTCGTCAAGCAGGTCGCGAAGGCCAAGTGGCAGCTGACGCAGCGCGGGTTCGGGCCGTGGGCGCGGATCTACCGCAAGGCGCAGGGCCGCGACCGGCAGTGCGTGCAGCTGGCGATCCTGTCCTGGGACGCCCTCGATGAGCGGTCCTGGCCCGGCGTCGCGGAGATGGAGCCGGCCGACATCGCCCGCGTCCTCGGGGTGTACGCCCAGCGGGTCATCACCCCGCGGGGCTCCACCGCCGTCTCCGGCCTGGAGCTGATGACGGCGCTGCGCCCGCCGACCAAGGCCGTGCAGGACCCGGAGACCGGGAACTGGGTGTCCGGCTACAACGCGGGTTCGCTGGGCACGGAGCCGATGGACCCGGCGCCGCCGGAGGCCACGCCGGAGCACCCCGTTGTCGTCAGCAGCGGCTGGACGGGCGGGTTCCTGAACGAGGAGGCGTACCAGTGGGTGCGGCCGGTTCAGACGCTGTCCGATGAGGAGTGCACGCTGCCGTTCGCGGTCGGCCTCGACCTCAACACGGCGTTCCTCGCCGCCGCGGCCCGCCTGGTCGTCGGCCTCAGCGCCCCGGACCACTTCCACGCCCCGAAGTTCAACCCGAAGATCCCCGGAAGCTGGCTGGCGGACCTGTCCCACATCGAGCTGGACCCGCGCCTGCCCAGCCCGTTCACGCCGGACGGCTCCCGTCCGACCGGCCCGGCCTGGTACCAGACGCACACCCTGGCCTACGCCCAGGAGCTCGGGCACGACGTGCACCCGATCGAGGCGTACCTGCGCCGCGAGACCGGCGCCTACCTCGACCCGTGGCACGACCGCCTCAAGAACGCCTACGTCGACACCCTCGCCGACATGGGCGTCACCAAGGACCTGGACGACGCGGCGTTCCTCGCCGCGATGGCACAGCACAAGCAGAACGACCCGGCCCTGGCCGCCGTCCTGTCCGCCATCAAGGCCACCGTCAAGGGCGGCGTCGGCAAGCTCCGCGAGCGCCCCCAGGGCAAGCACTACAAGGAGGGCGAGACGTGGCCGGCCCTCGCCCGGCCGACGTGGCGCCCCGACATCCGGGCCGCCGTCATCAGCAAGGCCCGGGTCAACATGCACCGCAAGCTCAACAACATGGCGAAGATGACCAGGCTCTACCCGCTCGCCGTGCTCTCCGACTGCGTCGTCTACCCGAGCCCGGGTGAGAGCCCGCTCGACTTCCTCCCCTACGCCGCCTCGGGCAAGCCGCAGCCCGGCGGGTTCCGCCTCGGGCCCACGCCCGGCCTGGCGAAGCTGGAGGGCGTCCAGTCGATGCTGTGGGCGGTCGACCTGATGGAGAAGGGCCTGAACCCGGCTCGCCACATCAAGGGCGGCGACGCCGTCCTGGACGAAGGGGAGTAGGGCCGTGGGGGAGATCGAGGACGCGATCGAGCGAGCCGACCGCGAGGCGTTCACCAAGGACCCGCCCAAGACGTTGAAGGGCCAGATCGGGTTCCTGCTCAAGCAGTTCGGCAGCGCGAAGGCCGTCGCCCAGGAGCTCGGTGTCACCGCCGACTCCGTGAACCGCTACCGGCGCGGCGCCCGCAAGCACGCCCGCGCCGACGTCGCCGCGAAGATCGACGACATGGTAAAGGTCCGCTGGCAGCCGCTGGTGCGCAAGCGCCGGCAGAAGCAGGCCGCCGCCTCGGGCGGCATCACGGTGGAGACCCGGGCCCGGTTCGGGTACTCCGCCGCCGTCGGCACGACCGACGACGGCCGCTTCCGCAGGCTCACCGTGCACCTCCCCGCGGCGTACGCGCAGCGCCTCTTCGACGCCCGCGACACGGGGGCCAGCGACCAGGAGATGCGTGGAATCATCGCCGAAGGGTTTAAAGAAGTGTATTTCCAGGACGGCGGGGGTCGCGCTATGGGACTGTCGGACGTGGAAATCAACGACATCGACTACCTCGATCTGGACTACTGAATAGGAGCGGAAAGTATGACCACGCAATTCCCGCCTGAGCCGAAGCACGACAGTTGTCACAAAGGCAGGTTGTTGTCACATCACATCAGCGTTCGACTGGTGCAGGGTGCCTGAGCGGATGGCCCCGCTGTCGGCAACCACGCCTGGTTTTCGTGGCGAACTTTGGCGCGTCATGCATGGGCCTTGCCGGTGGGACCTGTTGCCGAGGGCAGTGATCGCCAGGGTGCGTCCGGACCGCGCTGGCTTCGGCACGCCCATCGTTTCTACGGTTGGGCGACTGTCGGCCCGCGTCGATGGAGACGTGACCGCTGGGAGTGCCGGCCGCTTGTGATCGCCGCGCGGGAGACCAACGCGCCGGACAGGGTGACCTGTATGTCCAGGGCGGTCTTCTCTCTGTCCGGGGTTGCCGCTAGTGTCGTCTTCTGCCCGATCCGCTCTTCGAGCTCGATCCCTCGAGCTCGGCACTCAATGTTTCTGCCGGCGCTGGAGCCGACGCCGAGGCGGGCTTCGATTCCGCCGTGTCCGCGTCATCATGGACGACTCCTGGCGGCGGGGGTGGCGCCCGTGACAGGCGTCGTACTCCCGGTCCGTCCCACCGCGCAGCGGAAGGTTCGCCGTGATACCGCGGCACTGGTTTCGTCGCCCCGCACCGGATTTCCGCCGTACCGCCGGGAAGTCGCGCAGAACCGTACCGGTTCGGGAGGGCGCCGCTTCCTACCGTTCAGCCCTGCGGACCCCGGGCGCGGCGGCCTTCTTCCTGGCAGCGGCTCCCGCCCGGGTCGGGGTGGCCATGACCGGCCTCGGCATCGTCTGGCTGGTGCATGCCGAGACCGGGTCCTTCGGGGTGGCCGGCCTGGTCACGGGCTCGTTCGCCGTGGCGGAGACCCTGGTGGGTCCGCAGATGGCTCGTCTGATGGACCGTTTTGGACAGCCGCGCGTCCTGGTCCCCCTCCTGTGCGCCCACGCCGTAGCGGTCACCGTCCTGGTCGCGCTGACTCTGGCGGGGGCGCCCGCGGTGCCGCTGATGGCGGTCGGCCTCGCTGCCGGGGCGACCATCCCGCAGTTCGGTGCGCTCTCGGCGGCCCGCTGGTCGGTCCTGTTGCACGGCAGGGCCGAACTCACCCCGGCCCTCGCACTCGAAACGGCCAGCAACGAGATCGCTTTCCTCCTCGGTCCCGCCCTCGCGGTGCTGACGGCAACCCAGGTGCACCCGGCCGCAGGTACGGTGCTGTCCGGGGCGCTCGTCGTCGGCGCCGGGCTGGCCTTCGCCGCGCTGCGTCGTACGGCCCCGGCGCCCGCCACGACACCCGCCCCGGATCTTAGGGACGTCCGGGGCCCGGGGACTCTGTGGACCCGGAGCTTCGCCACCCTGCTGGCGGTCAATCTGGCCCTGGGTGTCTTCTTCGGCTCGATGCAGGTCTCGGTGAGCGCCTTCGCCGATGTTCACCACGCCGCCGCGGCAGCCGGATTGCTGTACGGACTGATGAGCGGGGCAAGCCTGCCGGCCGGCCTGGCCTACGGGCGACGCCTCTGGAACATCCCGCCCTCGGCTCAGCTGCCCCTGATCCTGACCTTCCTGGCCTGCGCATCGCTGCTACCGCTCCTGGCCAATGCCCCCTGGCAGCTCGGGCTTGCCCTCCTGCTTCCGGGTGCGGGTGTCGCTCCGTGCATCGTCGTCTCCTCAAGGCTTGTCGAGTCGGTCGTGGACCGGTCGGTCCTGACCCAGGCCTTTACCTGGACGAACTCCGCGAGCGCGGCCGGCATCGCTGTCTCTGCCGCCGTGGTCGGCCGAATCGTCGACGGCCCGGGCGGCACCCGTGCCGGCTTCGCCGTCCCCCTCCTCGTCCTGACCGCAGCCGCAGCTCTGACCTGGTCCAGCCGTCACGTCCTCACTGCGGACACTACGACATCCGAACAGCCCCCTGACCGGCGCGAATGAGCACTTGCGACATTTGACGCCGGAAGGTCGTCCTCTCAACTCCTGACGGCCTCTGCGATCTGCTGGGCGACCTGGGCGGGTGTGAGGTGTGTGGTGTCGATGACCTCGGCGTCGGCGTGCAGCCACATGCGAGCCGCCTCGGCGTAGGGCTCGAGGTACGCGAGGCGGAACGGGGAGTCGGGGCCGAGAACGGTGTCGCCCGCGATACGTCCGCGGAGGGTGTCCTGGTCGGCGTGAAGGACGAAGTGCCGGACCGGTATGGCGTGCTGGGCGAGGCCCGAGCTGATCTCGCGCCAGTACTGCTCGACCAGGACGGTCATGGGCATCACCAGAGTGCCGCCGGTGTAGTCGAGGACGCGTCGGGCGGTCTCGACCACGAGGGGACGTCACGGCGGCCAGTGCTGGAAATTGTCCGTCTCGGGCAGCCCTGGCGTGATGTCCATGAGCGTCTCGCCGACCTTCTCGGCGTCGAACACCCGCGAGTCCGGGATCAGCTGCTGGACGAGCGCACTGGTCGTCGTCTTGCCTGCGCCATGGGTGCCGTTGAGCCATACGATCATGACCTTGACGCTAGGGCCTGTCTTCAAAGGCTGTCGCTGGGGCATCATGTGGCGCATGGTGCGGCGACATGAGCTCTCGGACGAAGAGTGGGACGTTCTATCGGG